>CANHJD010000212.1 GCA_947461145.1 Bacteriovoracaceae bacterium | reverse complement strand
GATTCAACAACGTTAAGAACTTTACCAACTTTAAAATCGAGCTCTTTTGCAAGTTGATCTGCCTTCTTACGAGCATCATTTGAGGCAACAGTAAGGCATTTGAGATATTCAGCTTGAGATTTTTCAAGTGAAAGAAAAGTTACCATTGAGCCGACATTTTGAATGCCAACCTTAGAAGCTTCAACCATGGCCTCACCAAGGCGCGGGATTTCTGAAGTTGTTACTTCAAGAGTCATGCTAACTTTAGTGCCCTTATCAACGTAGTGGTCTTTTTCGTATTCTCTTACAGGGTAGACAGCATAATTAGTCGTTTTAATTTCAACATCACCAAGCTTCAACTTCTGAATTTTTTCTTTCAGTAGGTTCACTTGGGCATTCGTTTTCTTTACGGCTTCATGTTGCTCTTTATATTGGTTCTCCGAGGTAAAATTAACAGTCCCACGGTCTGGGATAACTTTTATATTACAGCTTCCCTGAACCTTAAGACCGTCATCTTTGCCGGCCATCACAAATGAACTAAGGATGAAGAGTACAGACCAAATCATTACTCAATGCCTCTCAGAGCAAGATCTTCAAGTGCAACTGGAGCATTTGTGTCATCAAGCTCAACTAAGTACAAAATCCCTTTGATGTTGGTCTCATTATCATAAGTTTTAGCAAGGTCCATCGCCATCATGATCGAGTCTAGTAGGTTGCGCTGATCTTTATAAGTAACCCCGTCATATGTATTTTCTCTTTGAGCAATACAGCCACTTGTTCTCATGAATGGATAGTAGGGCGTATTTTTATCTGTATTAATTTTTCCTGTTCCATGAATACGGATAAGGTTTCTTCCAATGTCACG
Source organism: Bacteriovoracaceae bacterium (assembly GCA_947461145.1). Lineage (GTDB taxonomy): Bacteria > Bdellovibrionota > Bacteriovoracia > Bacteriovoracales > Bacteriovoracaceae > Peredibacter. The sequence goes on along the minus strand of CANHJD010000212.1, from coordinate 2,190 downwards.
AGCGACAACACCAGACTTCCACCAATCACTCTCTTGTGAAGATACAGGAAGAAGGGATTTTATGAGAGATTCATCTTTTGATTTTGGAACAAAATTAAGAATCATGCGACGAAACTTCCCAAATGAAAGGGTAGCATCCGCATATGGCATGACAGAATCGATAGTATGAATACCGGCCGGAGTGTTCCCGTTACGAACGTAGCTTGGAAGACCGCGGGCCGATGAGCCTAGGGCCGGATTTGACCAAAGTTTACCTTCCTCATTTCTAACGGCTTCACCGTGTACGTTTTTCATTACCATCAAACATGGGTAAAGACGGTTAGTTCTGCAAAACATAAAGATTTTTACACTCTTTAGATACTCGCCATTCATGTAAGTTGTTACATCTGGCGTGTTATGAAAGAGATCTTCAATAATGTCTTCGTTAATTTGCTCCATTCTGTCTTGATCAAGAGCAACGTCAAAGTATTCAGGATGTGCTTTGGCCAATGAAATGATCTCATCGTGGCCAGCACTCAAGAGCTCTGATTCATAGGCCGCAATGATGTAAACAACTTTGATGTCTGTTGTTGGTGATTGAAGGGAGTTAACAATTTGCTCTGAGAGTTCAATGGGTAAATTTTCTGCTCTCTTATGCTTGATTCGCAAGATGCCAACTCGAAGTTTTTGAACAAGATCGTAGTGTGAAGGGATTTCATTATTAAGATAGCTTAAGGCCTTGGGAGAATTCTCTTCTGCTAAATCCCAAAGAGCATCTACAAAAAGGGACTGCTCAAAGGGAGTGAAACCATTGTGGGATTTAACTTTCATTGAAGATTTTGACTGAATTGCTGTTTGAAATTCGTGGTAAAGAGTTTCCTCAACAACAGATTTAGTATCTGCATTGACAACTGAAACAACCATCATCATCGCGAAGACAAGCAAAGACCTAAGCATACTTCAAATCCTTAAAAAATGGTTAAGAGACTCAAAGCGTAACACTCAACTAAATAGGACGACAATATCTATTCTATATAAACGATACTTGTCATAGACGGATAGATGTTTGACTCAGGTAGCCAAATATATCCTTCGTGGCATTCGTAGCTTGAATCATACCTCTGTGAGCAGTCCTGACCCCAGCTATTGCGAATTTGGAATTCGCAAGCCATTGCTTTTGTGTTCCATCTTCTTCCTACAATCATCGAGGTATGAAGTTCAGAAATCTTTAACCCTCGGTGAGCACTATTTTCGAGAATTCGAGAATCATAATCAAGACCCACTGGGTTTCCCATTTCAAGTTGTCTTGAGAGATGTTTGAAAATTCCTTGATGCCTAACGATCATTCTTACTGGTCGTTTTTCTGAAAACTCTACTCGGTCATCCAGACAGACTTTTCTGCGGAGAGATGAGTAAAAGCCGGAGAGGGCCTTAGTTTGGAGCAAGTTCACAAAAGTTTGAGCGTCAACATTTTTAAATTGGTAATAATAAGGAAGATTATCTGCAGTTAAAGAGGACCTGATGTCATGGAGGGCAGAAATCTCGAGCATGGCCTGGGCAAGGGGAACTTGCTCAGATTTTTTATCATTCGTGATCTTAGTCCATGATTCAGAGGGAAAAACACTCTCTGGACACCAACCTTCAGACATATAGTTGCCTAAGGCAATTTTATTAAATCCAGTTTGATGAGCAATTTTTTTAAGTTCTGCATCTTTTGGGCTGATTATATTTACATTAAGCCATCTTACAAGTTTACCTAAACCTGTTTCGTTATAGGCGATGGCCACATCGGCAGCGGAGATGCGCTCTGAGGGGTGATAATGATAACCAAGCATGTCAGCTGCGCTAAAGGCGTAGCACCAGGCCACATCTTTTTGATTTCGAGTTTCACCCATGGCTTCATTTTTAAGATCTATTGGGGAGCAGTCTTGTTGTTTTGTCTTTGAAAAAGCAAAGCATAAAGAAGGAATGAGTAAAGCCATCACTACAAATTTCATCGACTCCTCCATGAGCCTAGGGACATGTTTATCTATTCAATCACAACAATTAGACGAGTTAAAGGCTTGGTTTTCCTGAGTTTTAATGTCTGTTAATCTTGACTCCTTCAAAAAGAGGATTATCTTATTGATGTTACGATCTTTTAATGGAGATTTTATGTTTAAACGGATTTTCTTATTTGTTCTTACAAACATTTTAGTGATGGTTACTGTT
>CANHJD010000211.1 GCA_947461145.1 Bacteriovoracaceae bacterium | reverse complement strand
TTTCCAGAGCGATTGCCAGATCTGCAATAGACATAAATTTCTTTATCTTTGCTAATGGTCTTAATCTTTTCAATTTCTGTGGTCTTATCCTTTTCAATTAGAGACAGGGGAATCCATACTGCACCTTTAATCATCCCTTCATTGACCTCGGCTTCTTCTCTTACGTCGATAAAAACGGCTTTTCCTGCAAGAAATTGATCATAGGATTGTCTCGCATCGGCTTCAGCTTTGTTTTTAATAAAAAAATTAAAAATAAGTAAACTTAGAAGTGAAATAAAGAACAGTTTATTAAGTTTTTTCATAGCATGTCCTTAATTTAAAAAATTTGTCCAAGCACCGATATTATAGACAGAAGTGAATCCATTTTTCTTCAATAACATTTTGGCCATTCCACTTCGCGTTCCGCTGGCGCAGCAGACAACAATAGGAGTACTTTTTGATAATTCATTAAGCCTACTACTTAGTTCTTGCAGTGGGATATTCAATGTATTTGGTGCGTTTGACGCTTGGAATTCTCCTACTGAGCGTACATCAAGAAAAACTGCCCCTAATCTTTTAAGCTCAGGTAATTTAGCTTTAATTTTTCTTGAGGAATACCATTTAAATGAAAACCAAAGGATGAGACCAAGAATTGGCCAATAATTTCTTAATAATTCCATAAAGACCCTTGAAAGATATGTTGCTCTATTATATTATTGAATTGTAATATTGCAAGAAATATAAGTCAATTACTTTAAGGAGACCATATGATTATTCTAGATGTGAGAGAAAAAGAGGAGTTTGAAGCGGAGCATGTACCAGAATCTATTTGTTGCCCTCTTTCTCAGTTCGACCTTATGGCGCCTGGAATACTAAAAGGAATTCAAGATAAAGACGTCGTTATCATGTGCCGCACTGGTAACAGGGCAAAAATGGCCATGAATGAAATGAATAAATTTAATACTGAATTGCACCGCTTTAGCATTTATGAGGGCGGGATAATGAAATGGAAAAATGAGGGAAATCCTGTGCGCGGTAAGGGATCCATTTTTCCAATTATGCGTCAGGTGCAGATTGTCGCTTCAACGATGATTTTTATTGCATTTTTTGCCTCATATTTTTTAAACGAAAGTTTTATTTATCTAGCACTCCTGGTGGGGTGTGGCCTCGCTCTTGCTGGTTATACAGGATATTGTCCGATGGTTTATATGCTTCAAAAAATGCCATGGAATAATAAAAAAATTGCCGATGGCTCAATTTCAAATAAGCCAAATTGCTGCGGATAAGAGGAAAAAAATGAATAAGACAATTAGCGCCTTAATTCTGCTTTCTGCTACAAATTCTTTTTCCTATGCACAAGAGAGTAAAAGCTTTGATTCCATTTGGTCAGATTATTTTAAAAAATCTCTTCATCAAAAATCCCTCGAACAAGATAAGAGTGCAAATGAAGAAGCTTATGCCAGAGCAAAAAGACATTGGCTTCCTAGGGCCTATGTCGCTGGACAATGGTTTCAAACTAATGATCCAACGCAAGTATTCTTTAATCATTTAGGACAGAGATCCATTGGGATGGCCGATTTTAACCCCACCCAACTAAATAGTCCTGGCATGAAAAATTTTAAAGCTGCCACCTTGGGATTAGACCTGCCTTTATATGAAGGTGGAATGAAATCGTCTCAAGCTTCGATGTATCACTCACTTGTTAAATCCTCTGAGATGGAAATGAAGGCAAAAAAATCGGAAGAATACTCAGAACTTGCAAGGCAATACGGATCAGTCTTAATCCATGAAAAAAATCACAAACATCTAGTCGATTTTAAAAAAAATCTCCAGAGCATCATTAATAGATATCAAGTTGGTTCACAAAGTAATCCCGTAGGATACTCTGGTCTATTGGGTCTCAAAGGTGTTGGGAATAGAATTGAAGGAATGCTCAGTGAATATGAGTTGAAAATTTCTAGTTCAAAAAATTGGATTTCCACAAAAGTTGAGATCAAAGAGAATTGGACTCCTGAGACAGAACAGGATCTGCAAGTCTTCTTGAATCAAAATCTTTCCTCTAATTCTGCTGGTGCGTATTCATCGCAATTACTGGCCCAGCAACTTAAAGTTGAATCCCTCCAAGACATAAGCAAGATGGAAAAGGCCCGCTACTTACCTCGAGTCGGTCTTTTTGCTCAAAATAATCTCTACTCTGGATCAAGAGATAATTCTTCCTCACAGGTCTATGGTGTCTATCTTATGTGGGAGTTATTTAACAGTGACTCATTTGGCCGTGTTGCGGAGGCAAATGCCAAGGCGATGGCGGGCAAGGCAAAGCTAGATGCCTTTAAGCAAGATGAGCGAATTATGATGCAACAATTGCTTGAGTCAAAAATAACACTTCAAAAAAACTTATTACTTCTCGAGGAATCTGATCGGTTGTTAAGAGAGCAAAGTCAAAATGCTATGACTCTTTTTCGCTCAGGGATGTTAAATGCACTTCAATTAGCAGAAGTCTTTAATCGAAGGGTTGATCTTATTGATAATAAAATGAGAGCTCAATCTCAGTTCCTCGATGTTACTTCAAGAATTTATCAAATAAAGAATTAATAAGGATTTTATGAATTTACCAAAAATACAAAAAGGATTTGCTGGAAAACTAGCGGAAAACTTTGTCCAGTCTAAGCTTACACCAGTTGCCATTTTAGTGAGTTTGCTTCTGGGAATTGCCTCTGTGTATCTGACGCCCAAAGAAGAAGAACCACAGATTACTGTTCCTATGATAGACGTCATGATTCCAGCTCCTGGAATGGAGGCAAGAGAAGTTGAGCGAAGTATTACTGAGCCTGTGGAAAGAGCCATGTGGGGGCTAGACGGGGTTGAATACATCTATTCGGCAAGTCAACCCCATGGGGTCTTAGTCACTGTTCGCTTTAAAGTGAATGAGCCTATTGAACCCTCTCTTGTTAAAGTTCATCATAAATTAATGGTACTCATGAATGAATTGCCGGCCAATGTGATGAAGCCGGAAGTTAAGTCTTATAGTATTGATGATGTCCCATTTCTTGCTTTGACGTTTACTTCAAAAGATAAAAATGA
>CANHJD010000210.1 GCA_947461145.1 Bacteriovoracaceae bacterium | reverse complement strand
GAGATCAATTTTCCCGTTTGAACTCAGGGTAATATTAAGAGTTGATAGCTTAGTCTCTTTGCCCGTGGTTGCCTCGGGTAAATTCACACTTATACTCGGTTTAATAAAAAGTGGTGCCGAAACCATAAAAATAATCAAGATAACCAAAACAATATCCACCAAGGGTACGACATTGATTTCAGTGATTGGTTCGTGGCGATTTTCTAGCTTCACTTCTTACTCCCGATTGTTTTGGCATAGGCCAAACACAATTCACGAACAGCATTAAGAGCATCAAAAATGGACTGCACTTTCTTATTAAAATAATTATAAAACATTACGGATGGAATCGCGACAGCAAGCCCACTGGCCGTAGCGACAAGGGCCAGGGAAATGCCGGCCATAACTACTTTTTGTCCGGCATCAGAAGTTGCATGAGTCATGTCATGAAATGCCTTCATAATTCCAAGAACTGTTCCCAAAAGCCCGATATAGGGAGCATTTGATCCGATAGTGCCAAGGAAAGAAAGAAACTTCTCCATCTTTGGTCTAAGGGTGATCGAGAATGTATTAAAAATTTCTTCAAGACCTTTCTCTCCAGACTCTTCAATGTGTATGAGAGCATAAGTAGCGGCTTTTCCCATCACTGAATTTGTATTCTTAGCGAGCTCTTTAATCTCACTTAGACGATTTTCTTTCAACGCCAATTCAATTTTCTCCAAGACCTCTTTTGAATCTTTATGAATGCTATTGAGGAAAAATAATCTCTCAAGGATAATCCCTAGACTTACTACACTTAGACCAATGAGAATCCAAAGGACGGCCTGATCTGCATAATGGGCAATAGAAAATAATTGTTCAGTCATAAAGTAGCTCCGCTATATTTCAATCTTATATTCAATTGGTATTTTAAAAGTCATCTCTGTTGTCCCCAATTCATCTGGGATAGGAGGAAATCGATTAATACTTTTAATTGTTTGAAGTGAGGCCTCTGTGAGAGTCTTAAATGCTGCCTTTTCAACAATAGAAACATCTAAAATCTTGCCCATCTTATTAATTTTTAGTTTCACAACAACACGCCCCTCTTGATTAAGGAGATAGGCCTGTCGAGGGTAACGCTTATTTCGATAGATCGCTTGGGCGATCAAACTATAATACCTACTTCTTGCCGAATTTATTCCAGGAGTAGAGCCAAACCCATCTCCTTCAGTTCCAGTTCCGATATTATTGCCCATGCCTGAGGCGCCAGTGGGAAGATCTTGCTGAGCTGTTTCAGCTGCCACCACTTTTTCTGCTGTTGGTACCTTAACCGGTGAAGGAGAAGTCAATTTGGGAATTTTTGCTTTGGCCTTTTGAGGTGAACTTTGAACTTTAGGAGCAAAAGTTGAGCCTGAACTGAATGTGATTTCAACCGGTATTGAAGGCTTCTCCTTATGTACAAATTCAACAATGAGTCCCACGGCCAAAAGATGAATGACCAAGCTCGAGGCAATGAATTTCAAGATCCTATTTTCGGTAAAAACCATGGCGCCAACTTACTGCAAATTTGACTCATTGTGAATGTATAACTGGTTGAATTTATTTTCTAAATTCAAGCTCAAACACTTGTTTTTACGTTGGTTTTTTACAACTGAAGTGATTTAATAGGTTACTTTTTTGATCAGAGGCGGGTCTTCATATGAACCAAGAGATTTTTGATTGGATTTTATTACTTGTTCGATGGCTCCACATCACTGTGGCCGTTACATGGATTGGGACCTCCATTTTTTTCATGTGGCTTGATCGCAGCTTTGAATTTAATGAAAAATCAACAAGCCCTGGTCATGTAGGGGATCTCTGGATGGTTCATGGCGGTGGTTTTTATCACGTTGAAAAACTTCTCATGGGCCCAACGAAAGTTCCTGATCGCCTTCACTGGTTTAAATGGGAATCTTATTGGACATGGATGAGTGGGATGATGCTCGTCGGGCTCATCTATTATACTGGTGAAGGTACAATGCTGATGGATTCAATGATCTCTGATATCACTTTCGGCAAAGCGATAACACTCTCTTTATTTTCTATTTTTGGTTCATGGTTTTTTTATGATTTTATCTGGGAAAGGAAATTCACAAAAGAGACTCCTGCTCTAGGTCACATTCTCACACTCTCTTGGTTTGCAGGTATGTCTTATCTTCTTTGCCACACCCTAAGTGGAAGAGCAGCCTATATTCATATCGGGGGCATGCTCGGAACGTGGATGACGGCAAACGTATTCATGAGAATTATCCCACGTCAGATAAAAATGGTTGAGGCTTCTGCAAAAGGCGAAGCTGTTAATCAAGACTGGGGAAAGAACGCGAAGAACCGCTCTACACACAATACTTATTTCACATTACCAGTTATTTTTATCATGATCAGTAATCACTTCCCACAAACCTATGGCCATGAATATAACTGGCTTATACTGCTTTTAATTAGTGCAGGCGGGGCGGCGATTCGTGAGTATTTTGTTGTTCGTCTGAAAAATCCGAAGCGTTCAATGATTGCAGGTTTTGCAGGACTGGCCCTAATTACTGGGGTTATTATTTTCTCTCGTGAGCCAAGTTCAGAATTAGCACTCGCTCCTACTCTCCAAGTTCATTCTCATGAAGAGGCTCCAGTTGCGATCCAAGCGAAAGCGACTGAAACAACAACCAAAACCTCTACTCTTCAAGGGATTGCAATTTTTGAAGGTAATGTACCTAAAAATAAGAAACTTAATTTACCTGCTGCTTGTGCGAAAGCAAGTAAAGGTGAAACCTTATCAAATGAAATTATCGTTAATAACGGAAAGGTTCAAAATGTTCTGGTGAGAGTTATAAAGGGTCTTGAGGGTAAAACTTTTACCGACATCCCTTCGGAAGAAGTTATTTTGGACCAGCGTGGGTGTCTTTATGAGCCTCATGTCGTTGCCGCGAGAGTTGGGCAGAAGGTAACCTTTATCAATTCTGATCCAATTTTCCACAATGTCCGTTCCGTTACAAAGGTAAACCAGAGATTCAATGTAGCAATGCCTCACAAAGATCAGAGAGTGACAAAAGTATTTAATAATCCAGAATTTTATCT
>CANHJD010000209.1 GCA_947461145.1 Bacteriovoracaceae bacterium | reverse complement strand
TGAAATTGAAACAGTTCTAAATGGTTTACCAAAAAATACCATTCAGACAGGTTTCTACTCTTATGGCGAAATTGCACCAGGTAAGTCTGGGGCGTGTGACCTTCATAATCAAACGATGACAGTAACTTTAATTCAGGAAAAATGAGCTAAAAGATGAGTGATAAGAACCTTAGCTTACTTTTAGCGAGACAATTAAGAAAGTTGGGTCTTTCATTGGATGAACCGCCAAAAGACCTTGCGACCTGGCAAGAGCTTGTACAAAAGATTGATACAACTTATAAAGAGTATGATGAGGCACGCCAGAGTTCTGACAATATCCTTGCTGTCAGCCTGAAGGAAATGGAGAGAATGCAAGAGGAGCGTGCCCAACTCAATGCAGATGTATTGAAAGAACTGAATGAAAATTTATCTTTAGTTTTGCAGGCTTCAGAGATGGGTGTCTGGGACTGGGATCTTGAAAATAATAATGTAAGCTACGATAAACGATGGTGTGAAATTCTTGGTAGAACCCTAGATGAAACGCCTCAGGTTTTATCTACTTTTCAGGAGCTTGTTCATCCTGATGACCTAGACCGAGTGATGAAGTTGGCCTCAGATTACACGAGCAAAAAGATCAATAAATTTGAAGTAAAATTTCAAATGAAGCATAAAATGGGTTATTGGGTTCACATACAAGCGAAGGGAAAAATCATAAAGTCGGACAAGGCCAATAGGCCCTTACGCTTTATGGGTACTCACACTGATTTGACCGATGAAATAAGATTTCAAAAAGAAATTGAAATACAAAAAAATAAATTATTTCACCAGTCGAAACTTGCTTCACTTGGTGAAATGTCTGCAGGGATTGCTCATGAAGTGAATAATCCCTTGGCAATCATTGCTGGCTCTGCTGAACTTCTGCCAATGGTAAAAGAGAATCCAGAAAAATTTAATTCGCGATTGGAGTCCATTCAAAAATCTTGTCAGAGAATTTCAAAAATATTGAATGGTCTAAAGAAATTCTCAAGATCTGCAGAGGAAATCGTTTTTAAAAAAAATAACCTCTCTCATATCATTGATGAAGTATTACTTCTTACGGAAATGAAGTCCTCAAGATCACTCACCTCTATCAAAAGAGATTCACCACCTGAAATCTATATCAATTGCGATGATCTAAGCATTGAGCAAGTTTTAATCAATCTAATTAACAATGCAATCGATGCTGTCAAGACCAATGAAGTGAGATGGATTAAAGTCACGGCCCATGAGGAAGATTCATACATTATTTTAAGAGTCATAGATTCTGGCCCCCCCATTTCACTAGGGCTTGAAGAGAAGATTTTTGATCCATTTTTTACTACAAAAAAAGTTGGTGATGGAACGGGACTTGGACTCTCAATTACAAAAGGGATCCTAGACGAACACTCAGCATCAATTTCTATAAATAGAAGTTTTTCAACCACCTGTTTTGAGATAAGATTTAATAAAGTGGGAGTTTAAGTTGCCTCTTAAAGTTTATTATGTAGATGATGAGCCTGAATTATGTGAGCTTTTTGCTGATCTTTTCTCAAGTAGTGAGATCAGTATTTCCACCTTTACTGACTCCATAGTTGCTTTAAGAACTATTTTAGAAAGTCCACCTGATTTACTATTTATGGATTTTAGAATGCCTGGACTTAACGGATTAGAATTGGCGCAAAAATTAAATCCTCAACTAAAAAAATATCTCATCTCAGGTGAGAATAATCTTGCCATGGATTACCCATTTGAGGCGATCTTATCGAAGCCATTTAATGTTAAATTAATTCAACAGATACTGGCTTCCGCTAAGCTTCTTTAGGATGTTCACCTGAATTATGTATCATTTCAGCGAGAGAAATGACTCTCTAAAGAATTGAATTATAATTTTTTTTCTAATACAAATACGGCGATATATTTAAAATATTCAATATCCTCAGGTTGCAAAAACAAAGAGGTTTCACTTATTTTTACCCTAATGAATGTAAGGTGAAGTACTATATGCGGGAAGGAACTAAAACATTCCATGCCGACAATATAGCCAGCATGGAAAAATTAAGAATTAGTAGCGGTTGTTTTCGCGTTTTTCCATTGGCTTTGCCTCAGAAACGTTCATTTGACGTCCGTCAAAATCAGTTCCATTAAGAGAGTTAATGGCCTTAGTCGCTTCAGCAGACGAAGACATTTCAACAAAACCAAACCCTTTGCTACGATTTGTATCTCTGTCAATGATCACTTTTGCGGAACTTACAGTACCGAATTGTGCGAACTTTTCAGAAAGTGCTTCGTTGTTAACAGAGAAACCGAGGTTTCCAACATAAATTTTCTGACTCATATGAGCCTCCGATGTAAACATGTCACTAAGATGTGACAGTAATGATTTTTTAAATTTTCTAAGGAGATTTGTATAAAAGATTCTTGGATTAAATTGATCTGAAATAAGAACTAAAAGCAGTTAGTTGAAACAGATACCCGGATGCTATACCCGAAGTCTCCGCAATACCAGTTTATAAATACTGAAGAGTGAAAATAATGCAGTAATTGCCTTATAACCCTTACTTGGCCTTGTATTAATCGGGCTTAATTTTTTGATCAGGAATGAAAAACGTTTTCTAAAGGATTTTTTTCAGAAGCAGGGAAAGAGTGCAAGATCTAAGAGGTATAAACTAGAGTTATAAAAATTTTCTAATATAGACATCAAATAAGACTCACTTAATTGGGAGCCTTACTTAAAAACTAATTCTGGGTTAGCTCAAATTGAGTGATCTTAATCATCTTATTGAAAGATTTTAAAGCCTAGGTATCATTATGTTCGTTTAATTATGAAGAACGAATCAAAGTTAAGGGAATGTACTTAAATGAAGAATTGAATAAAGTCGTTCTCAAGATAGATTCAACGATGATCGTTTGTGCGAATCTAAAGAAGAATTTTGTTGGTACTTTCCTAAAAGAAACTGGAAACTGTACATTCAAGAACATCTCTTATTCATATCAGCATGATAATGGATATGAAATTGAAACGATACATCGGAAGAAATTGGTTCTAAAATATAAAGAATAAAAGATTTAATCTGACCCATCT
>CANHJD010000208.1 GCA_947461145.1 Bacteriovoracaceae bacterium | reverse complement strand
CATTCTCGTTGATACAGGTGGATTTTATCCTGAAAAGATTGAAATCGATGCGAAGAAAAAAAATAATGTGGATCCATTCTTCAACATCATGGCCGATCATGCGAAACTTGCCATTGATGAGTCGGATCTTGTTCTCTTCGTCGTTGATGTTCGCGATGGCCTTCTTCCTTTTGATAAAGGAATTTGCGACTATATTCGCTCAACCAAAAAATCATTCTGGCTATTGATGAATAAGTTTGACTCAGAAAAACAGGAAGGAGAACAGTACGATTTCTTCAATCTTGGTTTGGATGATGAAGATATGCACAGAATCTCTGCTGAACACAACAGAGGTTTTAACGATCTTCGCGAGCGTCTGTTAATTGTTGCCAAAAAATTCCAACAGACAGCAGAGGCAAAATCCCAAGAAGAATTTCTCCAGAATGGAGTTCAGCCTCGTAATGATGTTGTTTCATCTGTTGCGATTATTGGTGCCCCTAACGCTGGGAAATCGACACTTTTAAATTGCCTCATTGGTGCTCAACGAGCTCTTGTCTCTGAAATTGCTGGGACGACAGTGGACCCTATCGAAGGTTATGTTGATCTTTATTTTGGGCCAGATATAGATGTTTTAAGTGCTCAAGATAATGCTTTCAGAAAAGATAATACGAAGATTTTTGAAGAGATGAAAAAGTATGCTGAATCTGGAGACATTGATCTCGATCAAGCTGAAGATGATGAGCTGACTGAAAACGAAAAGAAAATTTATATTGAGTTTGGTGAGACTGAAGAATTTAAGGGGTTCGAAGCAGAGGAAGATGAGATAAGAGGTTCATCTGATTTTAGTTTTGATGAAACGAATGTCGGTGATGATTATTTTTCTGAGAAGCAAATTCTTAATGAAATTGAAAAGAACTGGGATGCACCAGCTGAGGCCGTCGAGAATTTAGAAAATGCGCTTTATGTAAACCGTTGGCGATCAATCAAGCTCGTTGATACGGCCGGTATTAGAAAAATGAAACTTGTTGAAGGTTTTATTGAAACCCAATCTGTTTACCGCTCTCTCAGATCTATTTCGGAGTCTGATGTGGTTCTTTTTATGATTGATTCAACGTTGGGGATTACCCATCAGGATCGCAGATTAATTGATATTGCACTTGAGAAGGGGAAATCGTTAATCGTCTGTTTAAATAAAATTGATCTTTTGAGAGAGGTTTTTGCTGATCAAAAGAAGAAGAAAGAATGGACACAAAATCTTAGAGATCAGGTGCCTTGGCTTGGTTTTTGTCAGTTAGTGACTATTTCTGCTCAGAAGAACAGAAATATTAATTACCTAAGAGAGGCCATAAAGCGCACTATCGTCATTAGAAATAAAAAGATTCCTACAGGTGCCTTAAATCGTACTTTGTCTGTACTCACAGACAAGAACCCAGTGGTGATTAAGAAAACGAGCGGGGCAAGATTTAAAATTAAGTATGCCTCGATGCTTAAATCAAGCCCGCCGACATTTTTGATTTTTTCAAATAAGTCTCAAGGGATTCCTGATAATTATCGCAGATATCTTGTGAATGGTCTCAGGACTCAGTTTGATCTTACTAATACGCCTGTTCATTTAATTTTTAGAACTTCGACGGATATTGAACGAAGAATGAAGAAAATTGAAAAAAAGGATAGGGCTACCAAGTAAAGTTGTAGCTTATAACAATTGTCATCGCATTACCGGTGAGATCCTCATAACCATAAGTACTTTCAGGTTTTGAAGGGTTTCTCCGGTAATCTTGTGTATATTTATCAAAAAAGTTTACGACGTGATAAAGAAATTCGATATCCACATATGAGGTTTTGATTTCGATAGGGAATTCGAACCCAAAGCCGAGTCCGGTACCTATACCGCCACCTTTCTGATCAGTAAAATTCTTCTTATTTAAAAATTTATTTGTTTGATACCAGTATTCTATTCTTCCGATTAGATAGGGATTTGAGTAGGTGATTGCTGTGCCTAGATCTGTTGTGTCGATAAAGTATTTAAAGCCAGTGAATAATCTCGTCATATCGGTCACGACAGCACCGATAATCCCACCATCCGGATATCCATTCACTTCCGTGTCTAGCACCATGGTATGTTTTGAGTACTCCACCCCTAAAAGGATGGCCTTTTGAAAATCGAGAAAATAATTTACCGAAAGATGAAAAGTCGGGTGATTATCTTCATAGGCCCTACCACGGTTTCCGGTAAAGGTTGTCATTCCTCCACCTAGGTTTACTGAAAAGAAGCGTCCATACCGATAGAATCTCTCATCCTCTAAGGCCTGACTTGATTCTAAGTCTTCATTGAAATCAGAAAATATATCTCCACCACCAACTCCAAGAGTTGTCTCATCATCAAGTTCTTTCATGACTTGATCAGCGGTTTGGGCCAAACCATTTAAACTGAAACTGATTAGAGCTAGGAGGGTGAGTTTTTTCAGCATAGATTAAAGATAAAAGTGAACTCCGGCCTTGAGAAAATTGTCACCCAAGGTTTCAAAACTTGATCCACCTTGTTCATCCCCTTTTCTGAGCGAAAGTCCAAACTCAACACTAAATCCTAGGCTTTCAAGTCCGGTTAAGTGGAACTCTGTACCCATAGTGCCATCTACTTGATAGCCCTGTTCTAAGTTGTCAGTGCTAGTGAGATAGTTTTCAGAGGCAAAAAGTCCGGCCAAGTAAAAATTAAGCTGTGGCTCGTCAAAAATGATGCGGTAAAGCTTAATTCCTGTCCCATAATTAGTCCCAGCTTCATCGGCCTTAATTCCAAGGATTGCGCCCAAGGCAAAAGTTTTTGAGCTTTGAAGCTTCATGGATATTGCCGGTAGCCCATTGGCAAGTTGATTTGATAGTCCTACACCCAAGCGGCCCCTTAGATCGGCGCCCCAAGTCAGAGTTGGAAGAAGGATAAGTATAATTAACAAATATTTTTGTGTCATAAGTTAAGTCTAGGGAATCTTTTGATCTTTGACAACGTTACTCGCGAAGTTTTAAACTTCTTAGGAATTTTCATTAGACATAAAAAGGAACTCCATGAGTAATGCAGCTCAAACCCAAACTCTCGAACAATCACTT
>CANHJD010000207.1 GCA_947461145.1 Bacteriovoracaceae bacterium | reverse complement strand
ATATGTGCTAGGAAAGGGCGTCTCGCCTCATCAATTCGCAGCAAAATTGATTGTTCAAATAATTCAATTCCTGATCCGTCATTATTTTCTTCAAGACTGAATACATTCCTTTCATTTCTCTCTTCTCACGAAGTCACTAAGCAGAATATCTGCACGAAACTGGTTAGCAGATTTGTACACAGCTCGAACTTACGTGGACCAGTGATTGATAGTTGTAAGCAAGCTTGGGGGAATTTCGGTGATTTACCAAGTATATATAAATCAATCGTAATCCATCCAAACACATGGAGTCCGTTAAATTACAGGAACAGATTTAAAAATCCTTTAGAATTAGTTATTTCATCTGTCAGAGCGTCGGGCCTAAGTGTCAATCAAATGAATTCGACTTACTTAAGAAATTTTAATTTCTTAACCACAACTTTAGGATTGAATTACAGGTTTTGGACAACTCCTGATGGTTATAAAGAGAATTCTGATTGGATCTCTCAAGGTTACTTAATCCGCTGGGCAAAGGAAAATTCAGTCATCGTGAATACTCGTAAAAATGATTCTTTCAAATCTCTTCCAAGTAAAAATCTCTTTGAGACAATATTTGGGAACCTTAAACCATGGATTCCTGATGAGGAGAAGAGACTTTTATTCGAACAGAAAAGTCTCGAATCGAAGGTTACTGATACCAAAAAGCTTCAAAGATCTGCACTTGAAATGAGTATTTCAGATCATAAATTTTTAATTAAATAAGCGGAGTTAAATATGAAAAGAAGAGATTTTATAAAGCTATCGTTGTTGAGTGCTAGTGCTTTTGGTTTAAATGTTTACTCTGATCCACTTTTTGCGATGGCGGGAAATCCTCGGAAAAAGTTGGTCTTTATCTTTTTAAAAGGTGGAGCAGATGTTTTAAGCATGTTTCCTCCAGCGCAAATAACGAGCTTCCGGGAAACAATAAATAATTGTAAGGAGTATAATAAAGATCTAAAAATTCATCCCTCTCTTCCTCTTAATGAAGATCTCATCAAAAATCTTATGATTTTTACTCATACAGGCGTAAGGATCAAAAGTAGTCGCTCTCATTTTGATCAAATTGAGCAAATAGAAAAGGGCTATGAAAGTGATGGCTATTTTGCTCGCGCACTTGGAAAATTAAAAAAAGGTGTCGCTATTGGGGCCAAAGTTCCAACAAGTTTTCTGGGGGCGGATGTCCCTTTGATTTCTAATTTGAGTGATATCAACAAAGGTTTTGAGTTAGGTGATGTGAAGATGACAAGGCGTGAGCGTCTTGCATTATTTAACACAAGCAAAAATTCAGTTTTAAAAACTATCGTTCCCAAGGCGATTGATGACTATGACAATATTGAAAAAGGCTTTTTTAATGCAGATTCAACTAAGTCAGACTTTGTTTCCTCATGTGTAACTGCTTCTGAATTAACTCAGTCTCCTAAAGATGGATCTTTTGAACCATCGATCATTACGATTGATTTTGGAGGATGGGATGACCACATAAATCTTGACCCTAATAATTCCTCCTCTGCATTCTCGACAAGGCTCAGTACACTTAACAATGGTTTAATTGCCCTAAATGACGGAATGTCATCTGAGACAATTGTCGTGGTTATGAGTGAGTTTGGCAGAACTATTCGCATTAACCCTAGTAAAGGTGCAGATCACGGGGTTGGAAGTGCGATGATGGTATTTGGTAAACAGGTAAATACACTTTTTAAAGGCCATAAATTTAGTCAATCTTGGGATTTCTCATCTACAGACAAAGGATTGGCTGGTGCAAGTAGCGAGGCTTTTGCTGTAAAAAATGACTGTTTTGAAGTCCTAGATAAAGTTATAAATGGCCATGTTAAGGCATCTTAGTTTGATGCCCTCACCATGACGTACAAGTATTTTGTTTTGAACTCATCATTGTTTGATCCGTATAGAATACGGATTGTTTCATCGGTATAGACTTCAACAAGAGTTCCGCCCCCAAAAAACAAACGAACGATGAAAGTTGGAACAATGGTGATTTGATTTGGAAGAGTGCCGGTTTCCGCTTCTTGAACAAAATCAAAAATGGGTCTGCCGACTAGCCTTTTGCTCATGCCTAGAAATTTTCTGAACTTTACATCAAGACCATTGGGATTCGTTTTACTTAATCGATACTGGCCTTTGAGATAATTTATTCTCTCTTTTTTACGGTTACCTTTTTTGTAGTTTGGAGACACATTGTAGTAAAAACCATCGGGATCAATCACCTGATAAATTTCATTTACGCCAATTGAGGGATCAACCATGCGATTATCATTTCTATATTCATAGGGCCCCCAAACTTGCTTCCATACACCATAGAGTAGAGGCAAGCGATCCTTCACTGGAGCTTGTGGGTTGAGCTCAATCATTCTATTCACAAAAGGCTCAAGCTCATTTTGAATCTTGTAATCTGGATCACCAAGGCCTGTGTATTTTGAGGCCCTAGAAACGAGTTCTGTCTTGAGTTCTTCTAGAGTCATCAGATTTAGATCTTTAGCAGAACATATTGATGAGAGGAGCATGGCAAGAATTAAGACAGTTGTTTTCATTTGGGTTTCCTTTATATATATCCTTCTAGCATAATTGGATTGGGGATACCCATAGATTTAACTTAGGCAGCTCCTTTCAGTTACTTTTTACCGACAATGAGGGAATATGGTTCCATTTATAATTGTTGCTTCTTTAACTGTTGAATTTATTGGGCCGTGCAGTGAAAAGCCACTTTTTCAGACAACTGCACAGGCCGTGCAATTCTCAAATGTGGGCCAAATGACCATTCAGACCCTTGAAAAGTTTAAAATTGATTTTAAAGGATCTGAGAGTGGGCTCAATAGTGCTTTTGGCAGCCCCACAGGCGTTGATGCCATGGAAGTCATTAGTGATCATGAAATGAGAAGCTATGGATGGTGCTTTGAAGTCGATGGCAAAGTCCCAGAGAGTTATCCTGATAGCATTTCCATTACGGATGTTAAAAAAGTGAGATGGTTTTTTGGTTACGCTCGTTATTTAAATGGAAATTGGGTGAGCCAGTGCGAGCCTGCCTATGAGCTTAAACCAGAATTTCTTTGTCACTAAATACTGTAATCAAATTTTGGATTTTGAACTACCTCGGCCTCTATCTTT
>CANHJD010000206.1 GCA_947461145.1 Bacteriovoracaceae bacterium | reverse complement strand
CGTCATGAGATCATCGCAAAACATCAGGAAGTGAGAAATCCATTCATTGATTTTCCTGAACTTGTAGAAAAGGTCGCTGACTTTTAATGAATTACCCTAATCCACATGCTCCAGGCTGTCCTTGGTATGATATTACCCTGACTACTGGAGCACCGAATATTAAGTGGTGCGAACAAACACTCTGTCAGTGGATTTCAGAGCCCGCAAACACTTGGTCCAATATCAGCTACCTCATCATCGCCCTCATCATTGCCTACATCAGCTTTAAAAATAAACATAATCATCAGATGAAACAATTTGGGCCAATTATTTTCTTTATGGGAATGATGTCGCTTGTTTACCATCTTTCTAATTTCTATGGATCTCAAATCCTGGATTTTATCGGAATGTTTTCTTTTGTAGGATGGACAATTGGAATGAACTTAATCCGAATGGAGAAGCTCAATCCAAAAAATTTAATGAAGTTCAATATCACTTACTCCATCATTAATGTGATCTTGGTCCATGTAATGTATATGACGAATTTAAAATTTCAGTCCCTTATTTTAATTGCTGGAATTATCATCGTTATAACGGAATTCATGCTGAGAAATAAAACTAAAGTGAAATATGGCTCTTATTTTACCTCACTGTCTTTACTTATAATTGCTTTTGGCTTCTCTATCTCAGACGGAAAAAGAATTTGGTGTCATCCAGATCATCACGGATGGTTCTCACAGGGTCATGCTATGTGGCACTGGACCGCAGGACTTGCCATGATATTCATTTATCTCCACTATGCTCAGGCCGCTTTAAAACCACAAGAAAACCGCTGAAATCACTATTCCTGAAAAGATAGTAAACACGAGACAATAGCCCATAATGTCTTTTAATTTCAACTTTGCGAGTCCTAAAATAGGTAGGGCCCAAAATGGCTGAATAAGATTGGTCCAGGCATCTCCCCAGGCCAGTGACATAGAAATTTTAGCGGGATCTGCGCCAAGAGTTTTCGCCGCTTTAAGCATAATAGGTCCTTGAACAACCCATTGCCCGCCGCCTGAAGGAATAAAAAAATTCACAAGCCCTCCGGAGAGAAACGTCCAAAGCGGAAGTGTCTTGGAAGAAGAAATTCCCACAAAAACTTGTGAAATAAGATCCGCTAGACCAGAGTGTTGCATCAGACCCATGATGCCGGCATAAAATGGAAACTGAATCACAACACCACTTGCATAACTAAAAGAAGAATGGAGAGCATTGAGAAAGCGTTTAGGAGTCTTATGAAGCAAAATGGCCAAAAAAAGAAAAATCCAATTTATTTTATTAATATCAAGATTTTCTCCCTTTCTAAATCCACTGATGAGAACGATCAAAAAGAAAAAGAAAAAAAGAAGATTAAAGCCAGAAAAGTTTTCCAACTTATCCCTTAAAGTGCTCCCTTCCTCAATAACTACAGGGATTTCTACAGGAGGGATCACATTTACTTTTTCATCAGTCCTCATCCACAGAGCGAGAAGAGGCATTAAAACAAAAAGTAAAAGAACAATAAGCAGATTCCAATTCGAAAAGATTGTTTTTGAAAGAGGAATTGAAAGTTCTGGATAGACTTGGTTGAGGATTTCATCTTTTCCAGCGATCTTTAAAGGTATAGAACCTGAGAGGCCTCCATGCCAAACCAAAAATCCAGCATAGGCCGTCGCCACTAATAACCCAAAGTTCACCTTTTTAAATTTTTGGGCAAGTTCTATCGCCAAAATTCCTGAAACTATCAGACCAAATCCCCAATTAATAAAGCAGGCCACAAGAGAGAAAATTGAGACAATCACCACGGCCCATGGCTCGGAAGGCACAAGACTCGTCACAGAACGCAAGAGTCGCTTTACGAGGGAAGTTGTGGCTAACATGTGGCCCGAAATCAGCACAAACACCATCTGCATGGCAAAAGCATTAAGTGACCAAAAATCTCTGCCCCAAAATTCAACCAACGCTGTGGGAGAATGAGCTGTAAACAGAAGGCCGCCGCAAAAGACAAAGAGTGTCAAAATCAGGGAAAAGACGAATGCGTCGGGCAAATAAGCCTCACAAAGACTCGTGAATAAATTTACAACTCTCTTCATCGTTCACCTCACATTAACTCTATGTTAAGCTGTCGTAGCCTTAATTTAAAGGAGTTCCGAATGGCCGGTTTTAATAAAGTCGTAAATAGTTATGATGAAGCACTCGAAGGTCTACAAGATAACATGCTTCTCATGGTTGGTGGATTTGGTTTGTGTGGGATACCAGAAAATCTCATTAAGAAAATATATGACAAAGGGACAAAAGGCCTCACCTGCATTTCTAACAACGCTGGTGTAGATGGTTTTGGACTTGGACTTCTTCTTGAAAAGAAACAAGTCAAAAAAATGATCTCAAGTTACGTTGGTGAAAATGCTCTCTTCGAAAAACAAGTACTCTCTGGAGAGCTTGAACTTGAACTTACCCCCCAAGGGACACTTGCAGAAAAAATTCGCGCCGCTGGTGCAGGGATTCCTGGCTTTTACACTGCCACAGGATTCGGAACACTCGTTGCTGAAGGCAAAGATGTGAAAATGTTCAATGGTCGACCATATGTTCTTGAGCCAGCTTTTCCGAAAGCCGACTTCGCCCTCGTGAAAGCTTGGAAAGCGGACAAGTTTGTAAATCTTGTGATTAGAAAAACGGCTGCGAATTTTAATCCAATGATTGCCACTGCTGGAAAAATCACAGTGGTCGAAGTTGAAGAAATAGTAGAACCAGGTGAACTTGATCCAAATTTTATTCATGTTCCTGGTATTTATGTTGATCGCTTAATCAAAGGTAGCTTTGAGAAGCGTATTGAACAAAGAACAATTAAAAAATAATAAGGATATCTATATGGCACTATCGAGAGAGCAAATTGCTCAAAGAATTTCCAGAGAACTTAGAGATGGATTTTATGTGAACCTCGGAATTGGTATTCCAACTCTTGTGGCCAACTATATCCCAAAGGGCATGGAGGTGATGCTTCAGTCGGAAAACGGCATTCTTGGTATGGGCGAATTCCCTACCGAAGAAACTGTTGATGCTGATTTAATTAATGCTGGAAAACAAACAGTGACAGTAATCAAAGGTGCTGCTTTTTTCTCGTCAGCAGATTCATTTGCCAT
>CANHJD010000205.1 GCA_947461145.1 Bacteriovoracaceae bacterium | reverse complement strand
TAGCATTACAGTTATTGTCAGCTTTTTTTAATCAGTCGTCAAAATTTCTAAGAAATTAAGTTCTCACCACAGTAAGGACAAAGTTTCCAAAATTGCACATCAAGATCTTTTCCACACCGGCATTCATGCACTGAACTTAGATCATCAGTGGAATCACCTAGGACAAAAATATCTGATCTCATGGCCTTAATTGTGAGGGCGTTTGCAATATAACCATTAGGAATTAGGGGGTCTTTTTTAAACATGGCAGGGGCGACTTTTTCATCCACCCTTATATTGACTTTAATGTCCTCTCTGCGCTCAATTTCAAAGGCAGGAGCATTCACCTCGTTCTCAAGTTTTTTTATATAATTCAAAACTTTATGAGGGTCACGATGATCAAGGTTTTTCAAAACGTCTCCATCTTCGCTCCAGCAATGTAATGAGTTCTCTCACTGCACGTTGGTGAGGGTTAAACCATTTCCATGGAGGTGGCTTTATTTTATCAAATTCTTGCAAAAATAATACTCCCTGATTTCCACACTCTTCGATTGTTCTCAGGGTCCATTCCACAACTTCTGGAGAGGAAGAAAAAAGGAGTTTCTTAAGGGATTCAAGAAAATCATATTGAAGGCGATGACCCTTTTTAAAACGGGCCTGAATAATATGCTTTCGAGAACAGTTAAGACTAAAGATGATGAGCCTTGGGGGAAGATTCTGATTAAGACTTTGAATAATAACGGCTTCCCACGATGAATGGTCTGCAGCGCTATGATCAACTAAACAGAGAATCTTTTCTAAATGGTCAAAATTTTCGGATTTGAGGGCAGCCTCGAATTCGCAGGTCAGTTTCTCAAGCTCGTTTTGGCTATAGCGAATGAGGGCTCGAGAGTCCTCGCCCAGGGCAGAGATAATTTTTTGATAAGTGAGTTCAATATCCATCGAGTCCTAACCTGCGACTAAGTGCTTGAAATCCTATAGCCTCAGTTAATCTTGTTTGCAATTCTTCCCTTTTTAAATTGTATGAAGTTGAACTTCATCTGTAAATTTTACTTCAGTTTTAATCGGGTTTATCTCTTGGTTTTCACTAACATTGTTCCATGCTAGGATGCGGACGCTATGACGACACTTCTGATTAATTCAATTTATCGGGCCACTGAAGGTGAGGGAATCCACATTGGAATTCCACAGATTTTTATTCGTTTTCAGGGCTGTCACATTGGGTGCGTAAACTGTGATACTAAGGATACTTGGGATTTTGATCCAGCTTTCACTAAGTCTCTTGATGATGTTATTGAAACAGTGGAAGTTCTCTCTCAGGACTTAATAAAAAGAGTCTCTATTACTGGTGGAGATCCTCTTCATCCCTCACATGTTCCTTCTTTAATCGCCTTAATCAATGAATTAAAGGCCCGCAATTATTATATTAATGTTGAGGCCGCTGGAACCAGAGTTGTAAAAGAAGTTTTTGATATCGTGGATTTTGTTTCTTATGATTTTAAAACACCATCAACTCAGGTCAAAACTTCTAAGGAGCTTTTGGCGAGATTTCTAGCTGAGTATGGGCATAAAGCCCAAATCAAGGCCGTTGTTTCAGATAAAAAAGATTTTGAAGCGACTTATGATGCTTTTCATTTTGCCAAAACTCAAAATGTCCCTCAGGTACCATGGTGTTTAACTCCTTGTTATGAGCCAGGCGAAGCCTTTCCAATGAATCGATTTCAACAGGTTATCCAGCTCAATGAATCTTTTGGACTTCCCTTCAGAGTCATTGGCCAGCAACACAAATGGGCCTACGGCCCGGAAGAAAGATTAGTTTAATATTTTGCTCAAGTAATGAGTCTTTTCGTCCGAAAAGATCTTCATGCGCTTTCTCCTTTTTCTCCTCATTATTGGCTGCTCAACCCCGTTAAAGTACAAATACTCTGATTCCAAGAGGTATGTGGCGAGCTTGCAAAATGAAGTGCCCGAGGTCGCAAAGATTGAACTGTCCCTGAAGGATTCAGTCATTTTTGCAAGCGGGATGGATTCAACTTTTTTAATGGCTAAAATTTTCGATTCAGAAGGAAATCTTCTCACTAATATTCAACCTTCTGAGCTTTCCCTTTCGTCCTCGTTAGATATTGAAGCAAAGCCATTTGCGATGAAGCAGGGAATTTATAAAGCAGAGATCTTACCTCATTTAAGAAGTCCTAAAATTCATTTTCAAGTTGAGTGGAATGAAAAGATCAAGAGCAACATTGCTATTTTAGAGACAACAATATCTCCACTAAAAGATGGTCTTATTCCTCTTCATCATGAATTTCATGAAACTCGCATGAGTGGTGAGCTAAACATTACAAGAGGTAGCTCAACGCCAGAGACATCTACAGAAGAATTTAGTTTCGTGAATATTGGGGAGAATAGCATCGTCACAAGACCTGAGTCTTCTCGTACCTTTACCTT
The DNA here is from genome assembly GCA_947461145.1 of Bacteriovoracaceae bacterium. Lineage (GTDB taxonomy): Bacteria > Bdellovibrionota > Bacteriovoracia > Bacteriovoracales > Bacteriovoracaceae > Peredibacter. Next base: position 718 of record CANHJD010000205.1, on the reverse strand, counting down.
TGAGTATCCTGAGCAGGCGTCACAGAATCTTGCCATGATGATAGATGATTCACCTAATGATACGGTCTCGCATACGATGCATTCTGTTTTCATGTTTTTCCCGAGGACTCAGCTTCCTCTCGTTGAAGAATTGTCAGGCATTATAGAAGTGACACTTCCAACTGGAGAGAAGGTTGTCTTTCAGAAAGAATCAAAAGAAATTGTCACGGGTGTTTTGGAGGAAGGACCGGTTGATGTCAGTCCGGATCGCTTCAAGAGGCACTATGCAAATTTAAAATACAAAGGTTATGGAGTTGTCTTAAGAGTCAATGCTCGTGGGCAGTCGCCACAGCTTGGACAATTTGAAAATTTAAAAATTGATATGGAACATGGGATAAAAGGATCTGCAGAAGTTCTTATTATTAATGGTTCAACCGGCCAGAGATGTCGCAGACCCAAATCAGATTTTTGGGAGCCCCTTGATGTTTCTCCAATTGAATTTAAATTTCCGACAGATAAAGAGTTTGATCAATATTTGAAAGCGAAATGTAAGTTCTCTCTACCTAAGCCTTAGTGCATTCCAAGCAAACAACATCCATCCGATCATAAAAAGTAATCCACCAATGGGAACTATCATGGCAAAAAATTTGATGCCTGTAAGAACATAGAGATAACAGTTTAATGAAAAGAAAATAATTCCCAAGACAAAACAAATAAATGACGAGTTCAATTTTATTTC
>CANHJD010000204.1 GCA_947461145.1 Bacteriovoracaceae bacterium | reverse complement strand
GCAGATAGACCTAGATGATTTGGGCGATGGGGAGACCTAGAAGCGAAGACTCCCCATTTCTCTTTTCCAGAAAATCGAGGGGGCCTCACTAGGGCCTTGTGACCGTCTTTTACGGCCTCATGAAAAATAAAAAGAAGCCAAAGATGAGAAAAGTTTTCAATTCCTCTTAGTGCCTCAGAAAAAAAATCATCTTTGGGAAACTCCATCACTCCCTTTGCCTCATGGACAAGCATGGGTTGCCTTGGAGTTCCAAATTTTTCTTTAAAAGGAGTTTGAATGTAACAAATCGGCTTCATTAAGTAATAATAACTCTGATATTTTTTTTCTCCAGTTCTTGTTTTTTATCCATGACAAGATCTAAAACATCAACATGCACTTTTACACCATTCATATTCTTCATAAGAACTGTTTCTCCAAGTTTTGCATTTTGAAAAACTTTCAGAATCTTTGCTTTATGAATAAAAGTAACATTTTGAGAAAACTCTACTATTGATTGGTTATTTTCCTCTGAGATTTTAAAAGGTGTTTTTTTAATTTTTTTGATCTCTAAAGCTAAAGCGATAACAATTCCAGCAAAAATCCCTTTTAATAAATCTGTAGCGAGAATAGCAAGTATGGTTGAAGAAAAAACAATCAACTGATCCCAACCTCTATTGCGCATATCAAGAAAATGAGCAGGCTTACAGAGCTTGTATCCTGTCAGTAAAAGCACACAGGCAAGGCAAGAAAGGGGGATTAAATTTAATACTCCAGGAATGAGTGCCACACTTGCTAGAAGCCATACCCCATGAATAATTGCAGAGAGTTTTGTTTTTGAGCCCGCAGAGATATTGGCCGAAGTTCTTACGATAACCGCAGTGATTGGCAAGCCGCCCACAAGACCAGATAAAGCATTACCTAATCCCTGAGAGATGAGCTCTCTATCCTTTGAGCTAGGTCTTTTTTCTGGATCAATTTTCTCTGCAGCATCAAGACTTAACAAAGTTTCTATTGAACCAACAATAGCGATTGTCAGTGCAACTTGAAAGACATCAGGTTGAAAGATTAGACCAAAGTTAGGGAGATGAATCATTTGAAAAATTTCACTAAATCCACCATTAAATGGCAACTGAACTAATGAATCATACCCAAGTGCCAATCCTGGAAATGATGTGGTAAAAATTAAATTTAAAAGTATTGATGACGTGACGGCGACAAGTGCTCCAGGAACTAATTTAAAAAAAAGAAGACCTCGGTAAGACATCTTCTCCCAAAAAAGGATGATTGATAATGAAAGGATCGAAATAAGAAAAATACCCATATGAATGGATGAAAAAAAAGATTCGAAGGTCCATCCTTTACTTAACCCTAAAGCATTTGGAAATTGCTTAATGATAAGGATTAAACCAATAGCTGCTAGCATCCCTCTAATTACTGCCGTCGGAAAATAGTTTCCAATTGAACCCGCCCTCATCAGTCCAAAAATTAGCTGGAGGCATCCAGCAAGGAATACAGCAAGAGCAAACGTTTCAAAGCTCCCCAATGAAATAATACCATTTAAAACTATAACTGTTAAACCTGCTGCCGGTCCAGAAACGCTCACATGGGAATCACTCAATGCACCAACAATAATTCCACCAATGATGCCAGCGAATAAACCGGCAGATAGGGGTGCATTTGAAGCTAGAGCGATTCCCAGACAGAGTGGGAGAGCAACCAAAAAGACCACGATCGATGACATGAGATCATTTTTCCAAAACTTGAACATAAATCCCTTTAGTTGCAAAAAATCAAGCAGTTCTCTTCAAAGCTGAACTACTTTCTTTTCCTAAGGAATGATGCCCTTCAGACAAGCAAATGGTCAATGTCAGATTCTTACTTATAAATGTGTTTTTTAAATCCTCAATTTCTTCCATCACATTATGATCAATGTAATCGGACTCTTTAAGATCTAAAATCACATTTTTATTTTCAGTTAGGCCCTTCATGATTTCATCTCTAACTTCAATAAAGTTACTGAAAGTTAAAGCGCTTTCAATTTTAATCTCTTCATCTTTACCTTTTAAACTGATCGCAAAAAATGGATGAATGAGGTTTTTAATTTTCAAACCCATATACATCTCAACTGCGAATTGAACAATTGCTCCGGCAAATATACCAACTAAAAGATCAACAGATAATGTGACAAGAAGAGTCACTACAAAACCAATTAAGTTGTCTGGACCAATTTTCATGGCGTGCATGAAGTGTGCTGGACTTCCTAGGCGACTCCCTACCATCACAAGTATGGCCGCAAGAGAGGCCAATGGAATAAGGGCGAGGGCTTTTGGAGCGAGGAGAACAAGAGCAAGAATCACTACACCATGAAAGAAATTTGAGCGCCAAGTTTTTGCACCAAAGGATACATTGGCCGAACTACGTACAATTTCTGCAATCATCGGCAATCCACCGACTGAAGCACTTAGCATATTACAAATACCTTTCGAAGTAAGATCCCTATCTAAATCACTCTTTCTATGTTGGGGATCAAGCTTATCTACCGCAGAGGCACTAAGAACAGTTTCGAGAGAACCAACTAATGCAAGAGTGATGGCCGACTTCCAGCCTACAAAGGTTGTCATCACTGAAAAATCAGGCAAGATAATCCATTGAGAAAAATCCGTTGGGATGGTGAGAAGTTCTTTACCAGTTAAACCCATCATCGCAGCAAGTACTGCCCCAAGAGTAATGGTTAATAATGGAGCTGGAATTTTTTTCATCCAAGCAGCTTTTGCTTTGGTAATACCAACGAGAAACACTAGAGAGATCATTCCAATAGCGAAAACTTTTGGCTGCATATTCATAAAGGCACTTGGAATTTCAGCAAAAAGCATGATTGGGTTTTTTGAATGGGGTACATGTCCAAATAAATTATGAACCTGCTTAGCAATAATAATAAGACCAATCGCCGCCATCATTCCGTGAATAACTGATGTCGGAAATGCCGTACCCTTTCGCCCTAATTTCATAAGACCAAAAATAGTTTGGATTGCGCCTGCAACGACGGCCGCGGCAAGCATCCCCTTCATCCCCTGCACTGGATTGCCATGACTCATAGAAGTAATTGCATCTAAAACAATAACGATCAGGCCGGCAGCCGGGCCATTAATTGTGACTTGGCAACCACCTAGCCATGAACCAAT
>CANHJD010000203.1 GCA_947461145.1 Bacteriovoracaceae bacterium | reverse complement strand
TTTGAGGTAAATCTTCTATTTTTAAGTTCTCAACGGGTGCCCTAGAAACCGAGGACTGTGGAGAGATTACAGGTTGAGAAACAAAAGACTCTGATGAAGGACTAAAAGACGGATCTAATGAATGTCTTGGGAAATCAGAAATAAGTAATGAATAGGCACCAAATTTAATCTCATCTCCCTCTTTTACTTCTTGAGATGTTAAGGCGAGTCCATTTATGGTCACGACACCTAACTGAGATAGTTTTTCGCAAATCCACTTTGAATTTATATTTTTCAGGGCAAAGTGATGCCTTGAAATCAATGGATCATCTATGATGACATGACAGTCCTCAGATCTTCCAACATAAATTTCATACTTTTCATTAGTGTCTGGTGTTTCCACCATTACATTATTGATCGGTACGTGATTTTTTAAGACAGTTAGTCTCACCTGGCTCCAATCCCATTTTAATTTCTAGATCCTTAATCATCGTTTCCGCATTCTTATATCTTGAATCATCGGGAACGGTATAAAGTAATCTTATAATTGAACAATAAGAAACAATTGAACTTTGAAATTTTAGAGCGCCTTCATCTCTTTGTGCCCTAACAGTCAACTCTTCGATAGTCTTATCAAGCTTTTCTTTAGTTTTTCTTAAATGAAATTCAGCATAAGAATCTCCTGGTGAAATAATAAGAGCAAGATTGAACTCTGCGATTGCTCTAAAATAATTCCCTTCCCTGAATTCTCTTAGTCCACGCTGATAAATTACATTCAATTTTTCCTTTACTGCTTTATCTTCAATGGCTTGACGTTTTTTTAACTGTGTCAGCTCATTTGATATGTCCTGAGGCATATTAGCTTGATCTTGCCTTGTTTTCACTTGTTTGGTTGACTCATCTTCGCTACCAAAAATCATCCAAATGAGAGCTCCCGCCAAAACCAAAATTGGTAACATTGATTTTTTTGATTTCTTATCTGGAGTTTGTGATCTAAATTCATCCTTCTGAATTTTAGTTTTTGCACCAACTTCGACTTTGGCAAACTTGAAAACTGTCTGGCCTACAATTAGCTTATCACCCTCAGAAAGTTGCATCTGTTGAACTTTCTTTTCATTTATCATGATCCCATTCTGAGAACCCAGGTCCGTAGCAATCCACTCGCTTCCAACTCTTGAGATTTCAGCGTGTTCTCTGCTCGCTTTTGTGTCATTAAGTTTTATGTCCACTCTATCGCCACGTCCAATAACAACTCTTGATCCAGACAAAATAAAAGACTCGCCCTTATTAGGACCTGTCAAACAAACCAACCGGAAGTATGTTCCGGGCTCTTTGGGTGATTCAAAATGTTTTAACACTAATACATTTTTACTCATGCCTAACTTTGTTTTACAAAGGTAATATAAAAACCTTTTGCAAATTTATCCTTTCCTATTAATGCCGACACATTTATGCCAATATCCTTACCGCCAATTTCATAATTTTCTTTTTGATTGCAACCTTCATTATTTGCAGATCGATCACAAAGATCGATGACGGTTGCTGCAAATCCCTGATCCCTTGCCGTATCCAAAATACTTTGACCAGCTGAAGAATTTTCTCTTATTCCAACCAAATCCTCACATTCAGGATTAAGATTTTGAATAATTTTTTCTGAATTCAGTATCATTACAGGGCCTTGTGAGCCTTCCATAAATTCTTTAAGTGTTCTCAAATAGGGTCCGTCTTCCTCAAGGTTTTGAACTTCATCTCCACCTACGTTTTGAAGTTCTTTAATTCTCGTGAGAATGCTATTAATCGTGCTTCTTAAAGGATGAATTTCTTTAAACATAACTGATGAAGTCAATTCTTTTTGTCGCCCTCTTAAAACGGCTTCTATTTGCGCCCTAATTTCGTCTAATGGACGAATTGTCATGTAATAGACAATTCCAAAAAAGAAGATGGCAAGGATGGCAGAGGTGATAAGGGATTCAAAATAAGCCTTGGAATTATTTGAAGCTTCTCGGGCTAATGAACTCGGTGAGAATATAATTGTGATAATCGCAACGACGACTTCACGGCCTAACTTTTCGTCATGGGCCTTGATGGCCCTTGCAATACCAATTTGATTATTTCCAAGGTCCTGAATAACTTCTAGATCCTGATTACTTTCTGTCTTATAAAATTTTTGAGCTTCTACTGAGAAGGTATCTCTTACGACCGTATTTAAGCTTGAAAGTGGACGATACACAACTCCATTGAGATCATAGAGTTTGTAACTTTGAACACCCTCAGCATCTTCACCTTCAAGAAAATCAGTTCTAATATGATCTAAATTTTTATTTCTTAAGTGAGCACTATTTAGATGATCCACTTCGGCGGCATACTGCTTGCCACGAAGAGCAATTTCTTTGATTAATAATTTTTTACTATCTCTTAATACAGGTAAAATAGTTACTGATATATTCAAAGCAATAAATATAAATAAAAGCATTCCAACAAGAGCTGACCACTCATATGTCTCATTAAATCCATAGATGATGGGCATTATTTTGTGTTTAAAAATCCAAATTGGCTTTGCTATTAAGCTCTCTGGGATCGGTTCGGTTTGATTTAAGTCATCATAAGAATCATCATCCTCACCATTTTTTTGCACTCTCTTTTTTATAATAACTTTTTTCTCAAGAACATAGACAACTTGTAATATAAGGTTCGGAAGAACAATCTTGTCTCCATCCTTTAATGTGGCTTTCTTAATGATCTTTGAATTTACTAATGTTCCGTTTGCACTTCCTAAATCTTCTGCAAACGCTGTTTCTCCATTTACTGTAATCCTCAAATGTTTTTTAGACACACCCTCGACAGCTATTTGGTGGTCACTGTCTTGACCGCGACCAATGGTGTTTTCACCCTCTTTGAGAATAAACTCTTTTCCTCTTAATTTTCCACCAACTACAACTAGCTTAAGCATGAGTTACCTCCAGCCTGTCTCCAACTGACAGATCATTTGGTAATTTTCCAGCAGGAAGTTCAAGAGTTTTACTTGCGCGAAAATAAATCCAACTCATTCTCCAAGGCTTCATATCTCGTATTATTTTTATAATTTCATTTTTTGAACTTATAAAAACAACATCCAAACTATATCTCATAAAAAATGTATGTATTGATCGACATGGATCAAGCATCAGACCGTCTGCTTCCCGTATTTCTTTTTTAAACAT
>CANHJD010000202.1 GCA_947461145.1 Bacteriovoracaceae bacterium | reverse complement strand
AGTCTTTGAATAATATTGGCCATGGTAAAGGTTTTTCCTGACCCTGTGACACCGAGTAAAGTCTGGAGCCTTTCGCCCTTTTCAAAAGCTGTGCTTAATTTTTCAATTGCCTGTGGCTGGTCTCCCATAGGACTGAAGGCCGACTCTAATTTGAATTTAGGTGTCATTTTATTTACTCTTGCCAAATGGCCTAGATTGAAAGAAATTAATCTAAAGTTTCACTCTAGGATTGTTTTTATGGGTATGATGCTTCCTCGCATCAAATTAAATTATCACGCCTACAACCCCTTAGTATATCCTATTCTCTTTCATTCCGTTTTCAATCACTCATCTCTATTTCAGGAGGACAATGATCAAGCATTTCCTTGCTCTCTCTAGTTTTTCTCAGTCTGATCTCCTGTCCCTTATTCACAGGGCCCATTCTTTTTCAATCAACATTAAACATCCTGACAAAATCCAACAGCTGCTAAGTAGTAAAATTGTCGCGAATGTTTTTTATGAACCAAGCACCAGGACCCGCTGCTCCTTTGAAATTGCAGCTAAAAGACTTGGAGCTGAAGTGATCAATTTTGTGCCGGAAAATTCCAGTGTAAAAAAAGGGGAAACGGTTTACGACACTCTCAAATCACTTGAAAGCCTTGGAGTAGAGGGAATCATACTCAGACATTCGGATGATCATATTATTGATGAAATAAAACCCTATTTGAAAATTCCACTCATAAATGCCGGGGCAGGTAAGCACGAGCATCCCTCCCAAGGACTTCTCGATATACTAACCCTTTACCAAGAATTTGGAAAATTAGAAGGACTAAAAGTTGCTGTCTGTGGGGATATTAAACACTCTAGGGTTGCTGGCTCGCTCATGGTCGCTGCAAAAATTTTTGGGATTAAACTTTATCTTTGTGGCCCAGAAATTCTTTTACCTGATATTGAGAGCGATCATATTCAAAAAGCTAATTTTGATGAAATTCTTCCAGAAGTTGATGCTGTGATGATGCTAAGGATACAACTAGAGCGACACGAAACTCTTGAGCTTGATTCAAGTTCATATCATCACCAGTTTGGAATGAATCATAAAAGACAGCTAAAGATGAAAAAAGAGGGCATCATTCTCCACCCAGGCCCCTTTAACCGAGGAATTGAAATTTCTGATGAGATGGTTGAGCACCCTCAGTCTAGAATCTTTAAACAAATGAGTAATGGTGTTTTTGCACGCATGGCAATTTTAGAATGGACGATGAAAGAGGAATTAAAATGAGACAGATTAAACTGGTACTTGAGACAGGCGAAGAATACATCGGTGAATCTGTTGGTGTAGATCTAGATCACAACTTTTCTCTTGGAGAACTTGTTTTTAATACTAGCATGACTGGATATCAAGAAATCCTCTCTGATCCTTCTTACTGCGATCAGATGGTTGTGATGACCTATCCTCTTATAGGCAATTATGGTGTGAACAAAGACGATTTTGAAGCCATCACTCCTGCCTTGAAAGGTATGGTCATGAGGGAATGTGCTTCAGAGGGCTCAAATTGGAGAAATGAATACTCACTTAGAGAGCTTCTCCGAAGATTTAAAATTCCGGCAATCGCTGGAATTGATACAAGAGAGTTGACTAAAAAAATACGTCAAAAAGGAGTGATGAAGGCAGTCCTTGTTCCCGTGGATTATCCTGCTCATAATATCAGCATGATCCTAATGGGCCCATTAGGTACTGACCAAATAGCGAGAGTTTCGACTAAAACGCCGATTCATTTCCCTGGTGAAGGAAAGCGAATCATTCTCATGGACTTCGGGTATAAAAAAAATATTCTTCGCTCATTACTTAAGCGCAACTGTGATGTCGTAGTTGTTCCATGGAATGCCTCAGTTGAAACAATTCAATCTTATAGACCTCAGGGCATCCTGCTTTCAAATGGCCCAGGGAACCCAAAAGATATTCCTGAAGTATTGCCGGTCATTAAAGAGCTTCAAAAAAACTATCCAATGTTTTGCATCTGCATGGGTCATCAACTTTTTGCTCTCGCAAATGGAGCAGAAACTGAAAAATTAAAGTTTGGACACCGTGGGGGGAATCATCCCGTAAAAGATCTTCGCCTTGGTAAAGTATTTATGAGCTCACAAAATCATGGATTTTCTGTGAATAGTTCAAGTGTTGATAAATCAGACTTAGAAATCACTCAAATAAATATGAATGATGAAACGGTGGAAGGTCTAAGGCATAAAAATCTCCCCTCTTTCTCAGTTCAATATCATCCAGAAGCTTGCCCTGGTCCAGAAGATACAGGCTGGCTATTTGATGATTTTTTAAACTCAATCAGGAATTAATATGGGTCAAACTCAACATCTCAAAAAAGTTTTAGTTATTGGATCTGGTCCGATAGTCATAGGACAAGCTGCAGAATTTGATTACTCTGGGACTCAAGCAGTGAAGTCCCTAATTGAAGAAGGCATTGAGGTTGTCTTGGTTAATTCAAACCCTGCAACTATTATGACTGATAAAGAAACGGCCCATAAGGTTTATATAGAACCCCTGACGAAAGAATTTTTGCTTAAAATTATCCACAAAGAAAAACCTGATGGTCTTTTGCCAACTCTTGGCGGCCAAACGGCACTTAATCTGGCCGTTAAACTTGAAGAAGAGGGTCACCTCAAAAGACTTGGAGTTCAACTTCTAGGCTGTAAAGTCGATACCATCCAAAAAGCAGAAGATAGAAAACTCTTTAAGGAATTAATGCAGCTAATTGGAGAACCCGTTCCCGATAGTCGCATTGTAACATCCGTGCATGAATCTCTTGAATTTGCAAATAAGATTGGTTACCCGCTCATCATTAGACCGGCCTTTACTCTGGGTGGTACAGGTGGAGGTATCGCCCAAAACGAAGTTGAACTCATCTCAATTTCAACTTCAGGTCTTGCAGCTTCACCTATTCAACAGTGTCTCATCGAAAGATCGATTGCAGGTTTTAAAGAAGTTGAGTACGAAGTGATTAGAGACAGCAAAGATAACTGCATCATTGTTTGTAATATGGAAAATATAGATCCTGTTGGAATTCACACTGGAGACTCTATTGTCGTGGCCCCAAGTCAAACTCTAAGCGACAAAGAATACCAACTGCTAAGAACATCCGCGCTAAAAATTATACGTTCTCTTAAAATTGAAGGTGGCTGTAACGTTCAGTACGCCCTAGATCCACACTCATTTCAATATTATGT
>CANHJD010000201.1 GCA_947461145.1 Bacteriovoracaceae bacterium | reverse complement strand
GCCGGTCTTTTTATTTGATATAAAAAAATGTATCCTGATTCTAATTACAGTTTAAGTTTTTAGAATTAGGACATTTTTCATGGCAAAAGAACTTGTGGTCAACCAGACTCACAATGAGTCGCGTATTGCGCTTATTGAGAATGGTGAGATCTTGGACTTTCTAATAGAACGTCATCCCCAAAATAATGAATCATCACCCATTGTAGGAAACATTTACTTAGGAAGAGTCTTAAGAGTTCTTCCTGGAATGCAATCTGCGTTTATCGACATCGGACAAGAGCGAGCCGCTTTTTTGTACGTTGATGATGCTTATATCCCAACTCTGGATGAGCAAAGAGACATGCAAAATCGTTTGCAGGAAACTGAGAAAACTTCAAAAAGAGTTGGTGAGGTTATACCAGATGAATTTTCAACACTGACAGAAACTGTAGATATGAAGTTTCGTCCTGATGTGAAAATACAAGATTTTCTAAAAGAGGGTGATGAGATTGTCGTCCAAATTGCAAAAGAACCAATCTCAACAAAAGGCCCAAGAGTTACTCGTCACATCACACTTGCTGGCCGCCATATTGTTTACATGCCATTTATTGAACATACTGGTGTTTCTCGTCGTATTGAATCTGAAGAGGAAAGAAAACGATTAAAGGACATTCTTGATTCTATTAGACCTGAGGGCGTAGGAGTGATTGCTCGAACAGTTGCTGAAACTCAGAGCTACAAAGTTTTAAAAAGTGATTACAATAATCTAGTTAAAATCTGGAAAGATGTTCAAAAGAAATTAGAGAAGGCAAAAGCTCCAGTTGAATTGCATCAGGATTTGTCATTTGTTCAGCGAGCTCTTCGCGACATTATGGACGAAGATGTTGATTCGTTGATTGCAGATAATAAGTCCGCAATTAAGCAAATCGAAAAATTTATTCAGCGTTTTATTCCCAATCATAAGGCGAAAATCAAATTTTATGATTCTGATATCCCTGTGTTTGAGCATTATGGAATTGATATTGAAATAGAGCGAGCCCTTTCTAATCAGGTCTTCTTACGATCAGGTGGCTCAATCAATGTGGATCAAACTGAAGCATTGGTTTCTATTGATGTGAATACCGGAAAATTTGTTGGAAAAAAGACATTAGAAGAAACGATTCTTAAAACCAATCTTGAGGCCGTTAAAGAGATTGCTTATCAGCTTAGAGTGAGAAATTGTGGTGGTATTATCATAATCGATTTTATCGACATGGAAAAAGAAGACCACCGTGTCCAAGTTTATACATCTCTTCTGGAAGCGCTCAAAAAAGACAGGGCAAAAACCAATGTTCTGCCTATCTCTGGACTTGGTCTTATCGAAATGACTCGTAAAAGAACTCGAGACACATTAATTCGTACCATGTGTGAGGCCTGCCCATATTGTGAAGGAGTAGGCCGAGTCAAGTCGGTTGAGACAGTAAGTTTTGAGGTCATTCGTGAACTACAAAAGGTCATGAAAAGAACGACGGCAACAAAAATCACTATTTTTGCTCATCCTGAAGTTTGTGCCAAACTTTCCTCTGAAGAGCTAGGCATTATTGAGATATTAGAAGAGCAGTTCAATAAAACTCTACTCGTGAGGGCCGATAATAATTATCATGCTGAACAGTACGAGATCTATATTCCTGAGGCCTAAGGACAGAATAATAAGAAGGCATATTTCTTATTATTCGAGCAATTCCTGAACTAGGCCCAGGATTCTGGCCTTGTAGCCTGTTGGTTCATTGTCTTGATTTTCTTGTCCCTCAGCTAAGTCGATTTGAGAGAAAGCCGATTTTAGCGTTTTTTCCAGGTTCTTTTGAATCTCGATTACAGAGAGAAATTTTTTAGCTTTGTTAGCTCCATCAAGATATTTGATGGCCTGTTTTTTTGTTGATTCATTTGATTTCGAAAAAGTCTCTGGTAAATCAATTACACCTAAATGTCCGCCAGAGATTTTAAAAATAGCTGCTTTCATTTTTTGTCCAAAAGTCATGTCTCTTTTATCTGTTAAGTTTTTTAAACCAAGTGCTGCGAGCATATCAACTCTTGCTTTCACGAGCTCAATCATAATCTCTTTATTGAGTCCACTTACTAGGACTTCCTCATATTCATTCAGAGATTCACCATTTGAGTCTTTTTCAAGAGCACTCTTTACGATGTCATAAAAGGAAGTACTCTCCATCGAGGTCTTTGAGTCAGTTAGGCTTTCTTGAAACTGATGGTTCATGTGCATTGTAGCAGCTAAGGCGTAAAATGATTGCTCTGCACTGTGTTTCTTTCCGCTATTCGTTGGGCTCATTTTTTTTACATTAATCTTTTCGTAAATATCAGACACTCTTTTGGTGAATTCGTTGACGGCATCAAGAATAAGAACATCCTTTGCATGAGCATCGTCAAAACTAGATTGGGCCGTCCAAAGTTGGAATTCAAATGATTTAAAATAAACTGCGGCCGCAGCTATCTTTGCGCCGAAATCTTGTGATTCAGAACTAAGAATTTCAAATTTTTTGTTACGAGTATCCTCAGCTTCTTTTGATCTGATTTGTTGATACATGATCGTGGTCGTTTCTTTCATTTCTTCTGTCGTCGAAGACATTTGCTCCGTTTGCGTTTTCATCGTATCCATATTCTTTTCAACTTTCTCTACTTTTGAGCAAGATACAGAAAAAGCAATAATGGTAGAAAGAAAGAATAGATGTTTCATAGAGTCTCCTATTTCAAGAGATTCTAACCTTTCGGATTAAGGAATTGGGGAAGGGGTGAAAATTCTACTTCCCGCTGTAAAAGTTTTTGACAGCTATTTACGATAAATTTTCCCATTAAGGCGATAGCTTAAGATATTGATTTTCATGTAAGTAGGGTCTATTCCACCGCGAGCATCAACCTTTTTGAAGATATCTAGGTAGTGAACGTCGTAGCGACCAGTGGCCTTATAATCAAAGTAGAGTGTCTTTAACCAGGCCGGCATATCTGGTCTTCCTGGAATGATCAGGATTTCCTTCTCAATTTCAATAACTGGTGTCCCGTCGAAAAGAGTAAAGTCTATATAGTCAGCGCTGTCGTTTTTTGGGAGTCCAACTCTTTCAGGTGGTGTTTGAGGAGTTGTGAGAAAAATTCCTACTAGATCTTCGTAGACCTCTCTTGAGTACCCTGGGTTCATAATAATGTAAGGTGTGATTCCCGTTTTAAGCTGTTTTGTTTCTAGAATGATGGCCGTGTGTGAGCCTGTGTAATGACGATAGACTACACCCTTTGGATTGACCTCT
>CANHJD010000200.1 GCA_947461145.1 Bacteriovoracaceae bacterium | reverse complement strand
TCACTTTGGGTGTATCGGCCAAAAAGATTAGCGTCTATCCTCGAGTTATCCAATTCAATTTTACTACTGAGATTTCCATAGAGAAGATAAAAGTCACTCTCATTCCAATTTTGAAAAAGAGGACTTCCTTTTGCTAAATCATTATTCCAAGCGTGTCGTGCTTGGGCCTCTAAGTTGCCAGAAAAATCGGCGTCAAAATCAGCGAGTGCGTATGAGGAAAAAATAAAAAATATGAAGAAAATAATTTTTTTCATTAGAAATCCGTCAGGTTTTTATGAGTAAAGTGACCAGCTTTAAATGAGGTTTTAAATTTCATTTTATTATAAATAATCGTGGTCTTCTTTTTGTTATCATCCACTGGCTTCATCTCCCAATGAGTTGGTAGTTTATGGCCATCAAAGGTCTTCACTTGATCCATTGTTAAAACTCGTTTGAGTTTATTTTCTTTATCAAAATAGTGATACTCTCTCGGAAGACAATCCTCTTTCGAAGCATAGGTGATAATCTTGGGCCACATCACTTTGGCCGTGCTTTTCGCCTTATTTTCAATGACTCTGTATTCAGTTCCATTTTTCTTCTGATTAGGAAGAAAGCTGTGCTGATAGTCTTCTGCCATTGAGGAAGCTTTTAAAATATCATCATTCGTAAAATCTGATCCCATCCAGCTTGCCAGAAGCATAGAAGAAGAGACTGCCACTTTACGCTTTAATTTTGGAAAGTAATTCCACATATTGTTTTCAATGCGCAGAGTTCGAATCCCTTTTTCTTTGGCAGGGGATTTAATTGTACTTAGGGCAAGATTTTTACCTTCCACATCTGATTCAATTTCAAGAGTTCTCGACCAATTTGGGGTCTCAATTCTCATCGTGATTTCAGCTTGTGAGCGATCGCCACGCATTTGTTGTTCCGCGAATTTTGCCCATTCATTGGCATTATTTGCATTGGCCCCTAAGGCCACACAAAAAAGAATATCTTTTCTAAAGAGATTTTTAAACATTGTGTACCTTCTTCTCGCTGATTTGACCATCTTTCACATAGAGGACTGTTCTGACTTGATCGATGAGTCTTTGATCGTGGGTAGAGAATATAAATGTAAGTTTGAAATCTTTATTTAATTTTAAAAATAACTCAATAATCTCTTGGGCCGTTTTCGAATCGAGATTCGCTGTGGGTTCATCGGCTAAAATTAGTTGAGGACGTCCAGCTATGGCCCTTGCAATAGAGACTCGTTGCTGCTGGCCTCCAGAGAGCTGCTTAGGAAATCTTTTTCCCATGCCCTCAAGACCAACCTGGGCAAGCGCCCATTCAACTCTTTGTTTAATTTCTTTTTTATCAAAGCCCTTTAGTTGTAATGGGAACTCAACATTCTCTGCAGCTGTTAAAATGGGAAGAAGTTGATAGTCCTGAAAGACAAATCCCATATAGTCCAGACGATGCTGTGTCCGCTCTTCCAGGGTCATCGATGTAATATCTTTTCCCCCATGTTTTAAAAATCCTGAGGTCGGAAGGAGAAGACCCGCAATCAGATTAAGGATGGTTGTTTTGCCTGAACCAGAGGGGCCAACAAGTGCCAGGAAGTCACCTTCAAGAATACTGATATTGACATCTTTAGCGCCAAAGACTTTATTTTCTTCTGAGCTGACATAAACTTTATCAACGTGGCTGAGTTCAAATTGCATTTTGGCTCCTGCGGATAACTCTTAAAATAGGGTAGATCATGGTTAGTGATAAAAAGAAATAAATGAGAAGAGGGACCTGCCAGTAATACTGAGAGACGGCATAAATTCTGACCATCGGTCTAATAGTCATCCCACCCATGATGATGGGTTTTCCACCTGTGAAGAGTTCAATATTTATTGGATTATAATAAAAATAGGTTGTGGCCGCTGAGCCAATTAAAACTCCTAAAAGGATCGCACAAGTCCCCATGATGAAGACTTCAATCATGAGAGATTGAGTGATCCATTTGGATTTCGCTCCAATGATATTAAGGCTATTAAATTCCTGCTCTCTTTCAAAAAAAGTAATCATGAGAGTATTGGAGAGCCCCATACTCACCACCACAACAATCACAATGCAGGCAAACCAAGTGATATTATCGATGAAATTAACTGAAACACCGATCTCTGGTATGAGATCGGCCCAATAGGAAGCCGAGAGGGTATTGAGTTTTGGGACCTCTTCTTGATTCATGTCAAAACTGACTCGCTGGTGGAAGCGATCTGGCGGGAGCGCCATGAGTTCTTGGGCCGATGCAAATTGAGTGAAAGCGAGGGATTCTTCTAAATCTCCTCCTCCAAAATCAAGAAGCCCCACAACGGTAAAAAGATCATTGGCGACAGATCCATCAATCGCCTGGCCCACCACCGCCACTTCATCACCAATCTTCGCCTCAATTCTTTGGGCGAGTTTTTTACCCAAGATCACTTGCCTAATACCGAGGGGTTCTAAAAATGTTCCAGCTGAGATCGTCTTGTAGAGAGTTGAAAGTTTTCGCTCTTTTTCAACTTCTAAACCCGTTAATAAAACCCCCAGTGTCTTTTTCTCACCAGAAATAAAAACTGGGGCCACCACTCTTCGGGTGGATTTTTCGATCAGATCTTTTCGCTCTAATTCTTCATCAGACATTGTCTTGAAAGGATTAAATATTTTTTTATTTTTTTGATCATAATAGTCTTTATTCGTGACGTGGTAGAGTCCCGCATATTGAGTAAGAAACTCTTTCATCATCTCTTTAGAGCCTGAATTAGAAAAATTCAAATCCCAAATAATAAAGCCACATCCAAGGCCCAGACTTAAAATCATGATGAGAGTTCGCTTAGGAACTCGAAAGAGGTTGCGGTAACTAAACTTAATTAAATAACCGAGGTTTCTCATGCCGACACCTCAAGCTTTTTGAGTGTTCTGTGAATGGACCATATATAGCTAATGCTTAAGACAATGATCACAAAGGAGAACGTTTTAATTAGTTGATCAACAGTAAGTTGTGGGTAAATGACTGCTGGCAGTTTAATGCCCGCCCTTTCAATTGAAACACCATCATTTAGAAATCTGAAATCAATCCCCGTCTGAGATTGAATACCGATTATAATAACGAGAAGAAGGGATGAGGCGATGCCTGAGCAAATAATCATCTGTATCACCTCGAAAAATCCAATCTTCCAAAATTTCTTTCCCGATACTCCAAGGATATTGAGCATGCGAATTTCCTTCAGACGCTCCTGCCAGAGCATTTGAACTGGAGTGAGAATGGTCATCAAAATAGTGATTCCAATAATAACT
>CANHJD010000199.1 GCA_947461145.1 Bacteriovoracaceae bacterium | reverse complement strand
AGGAGCTAAAATGAATTATTTAGATTTAGTTGCTTTAGGAGCTGGAGTTTCATGGATAGCAAACTTATGAGTTGTACCCTTGTTACGGTTAGCAGCTTTTCTTTTTGCTCCAGCAGCTCTGTGGTGGGCCTTACGACGATTTTCTGTTACTGCAGTTCTAGAAGCCATAAATATCTCCTCAAGGAATAATCATTATTTATCAAATTTGAAGCTCCTCAATGTAGCCATAAGCCTCTTTTTTGTCAAAGTCTTCTTGCTATTGCCCGGCGCGTTATACGCTCAAACCCTTCTTTCAGATGTAATTCTGGCCAAAGGGGAGCAAAAAGAACTTCAAGTCGCCTCACTGAAGAACTTTTCTGTGGGTAATCCAGAGGTCATTTCCTACAAATACTTCCCAAAAGAAGGCAAAATTCTTTTAAAAGGGAAAAGGGTTGGCTTCACCGACCTCGTTCTCTGGAAAAAAACAGGCAAAGAGACCGTTAGTATTTATGTCCTATCAAAGCAAAAATTCTTAAAAACTTTTCAACTGGCCGACGCTCTTAAAAACCTTAATCTCACGATTGATATTAAAGGTCCCATAATGACTGCATCCGGAAGCCTCGCTGATTTTTCAGACTATCTTTATTTGCAAAAAATTAAAAGTCAGTTCCAGGATCAGGTTTTTTTTAAAATTTCCCTTGAAGCTAAATTACGAAATCATATTGTTGGCCAGATATATAAAAAACTTTATGCCAATGGCTTTTCTTCCGTTTCCTGCCAACTTGATTGGCTGGATATCCTTTGTTTCTACGAGGGAGAGAGCAATCCAGAATTCCTTAAGCAGGTTGCAAGCTTTTATAGAATCTCCTTTATCAAGCAAGACTCCAGACTTCGTCACAAAAACTATAGGCTAAAACTAAAACTCATCCAACTTGAAAGGCTGGATGGCAGAGAAATTCAAATGGGGCTCGACAAGCTTCAAGCCAAAGTGAGTGATATTTTTGTGAAGGGCATTAGAAGCATGATTGACGAAAACGCCATTAAGCTCCAAAAAACTCAAATGGAGCTATCTACACTGGCAGAACCCGAATTGGTCGTAAATTTAAACAGTCCACAACTCATCGAAATTGGCTCACAAATCCCCTTCAAAAACTTAGGAGTTCAAGGGGCTACGCTCATCGCTCCAATTGATTGGCGCTTTGCAGGTCTTAAAATTAAAACCAAAATTACGGAATCCTACGGCAAACTTCTTCTTGATTATGAAACGGAATTTTCCCGCCCTGTTGATCAGGGAATAAGTGGAAGCAAGGAGATGTCCTCTGCCCTACTTGAAATTGGTGTGCCACTAAAAATCTTCCAGATCGGATTTCAAACCACCTCAAAAGACAGACAAGGAATCCCTTTCATTTCAGAGATACCAATCCTGAAGCATTTATTTGAGTCAAAAATGGACTCAAAAACATACAAGCAAATTTATGGTTATGTTGTTTTAGAGGCGGTGGAATAATGCTTGGACTATTTAAAGAAGACGAAACTCCCATCTCAAGAGAAGAGGCACTCACTCAAGCAAGAAGACTTCTGGTCTCTTCACTAAATAAAGGGTTAATTCCTAAATGGGAAACCTTCTTTCAAGAACTTCCTCAACTTAATTCAGCAGAGGATCTTGAAGAATTGAAAAAGAATTTTATACAGCTAACTCAATGGCCTTTTCTAAAAGAAATTCTTGAACTTGAAGCAACGGAGTTTTTCTTTCATTCACAGTCTCAATCTCAGCGTCTACTTCTTTCGGGAGAAAAGTTACCACTATCCATAGAGCTTCATGCCGATGACTGGCAACTCTGGTTAGAAATTCTTTCTATTAAATTTAAACAGAACTGGAATGTCCAAAATCCTTTTTGTAGTTTTTATGGAGAACTCTTTGGTAAAAACTATCGATTTAGCTTAGTTCATGGTTCAACTTCTCCAAATGGAGTCTCAAAGCTAGTCCTTCGCTGCTTAAAAATGGGTGCTCACCCAATTACATCCTTTGGAAAGACAGAGACTTTAGTTGAGTGGGTGAAAGAGAAAAAAAATATCTTAATTGCAGGTCCAACTGGTTCTGGAAAAACCTCGCTACTCACTGGCCTTCTCGATTATGTGGAAAAATATGAACATCTCATCATTTTGGAGGATACGTATGAAATCCTTTCAAGCAGTGCTCACCAAACACGATTTCTTGCCGGTGATACAACTCAAACATCTTTAAAATCTTATCTTTCTTATTCTCTTCGCCTCAGCCCTGACAGAATTATACTAGGAGAAATGCGCTCTCATGAAGTGGTCCCTTTTCTCATGGCCATGAACACAGGACACAAGGGTCTTATGGGAACTATCCATGCCTCGAGTGCTCACGATGCTCTTCATCGCGTCGCTCTTCTCTTTACTCTCTACGCGGGTGAAGCGAATCTGGCCTTTGAAAAAGTCATGGAGCTTATCTGTAGAAATTTGGAGTATGTGGTTTTTATGGAAAACAAAAAGGTGAAAGAAGTTATCAAGATTCTGGGATCAGACAAAGGAGTTGCCTTCTATGAAACCATAGAAGGCAACAATTCGATTAATCTCTTTTAAGTTTTTTATAGGTAAGGCGCTGAGGAACATCGGCCTTATCTCCCAGACGACGACGAAGATCCTCATGGTAATCCTGGAAATTACCTTCAAACCAAGTCACCTTTGAATCCCCCTCGAAGGCGAGCATATGGGTACAAATTCTATCTAGGAAGTAGCGATCATGGGAAATAACCACGGCACAGCCAGCAAAATCTAATAACGCTCTTTCAAGGGCCTGAAGAGTATTTACATCTAAATCGTTCGTAGGCTCATCCAGAAGAAGAACGTTTCCTTCTTCTTTAAGCATTTTTGCCAAGTGAACTCGATTTCTCTCACCACCGGACAATTCCTTAATACGCTTCGATTGATCTTCACCTGAGAAGTTAAAACGAGAGATGTAAGCGCGCGAGTTCACTTCACGGTTACCTAGTTTAATGAGATCCAATCCCCCAGAAATTTCTTGCATGATGGTCGCATCCCCGTTCATTTCACGGGACTGATCAATGTAGGCAAGCTTAACAGTATCACCAATTTTAAATGTTCCAGAATCAGGCTCAAGTTGCTTCGTGATCATTTTGAAGAGAGTTGTTTTACCTGCTCCGTTCGGCCCAATAATCCCAACAATTCCTCCGGGAGGAAGCTTGAAAGTGAGGTTCTCATAAAGGAGTTTTTCACCAAATGCTTTAGAAATCGCATTGGCATCAATCACAACGTCACCAAGTCTAGGCCCCGGTGGGATGAAGAGATCATTTGTCTCGTTACGGCTTTCTGTTTT
>CANHJD010000198.1 GCA_947461145.1 Bacteriovoracaceae bacterium | reverse complement strand
TTATCTTTCGAGCGACAAGGATGGTTTAGGAGCTCGATAAAATACTTACCAACTTTTTTGGATTTATGGAGGAAGACAATGAGACTTACATCTAAAGGCCGTTACGCAGTCAGAGCTATGCTTGACCTTACTTTCCACTCAAATGGAAACCCAGTAAGACTTCAAGAAATCTCTACAAGACAATCAATCTCTTTACATTATCTTGAGCAGCTTTTCAGAAAGCTTCGTACAGGTAAAGTAGTTAAGTCTGTTCGCGGTCCAGGCGGCGGATATGTTCTCTCTCGTTCAATGGACGAAATTTCTGTTAAAGATGTTCTTGATTGCGTGGGTGAGAATATCAACCCAGCTCGTGACATCCTTGGCATCCCAAGCTCAGGTATTGAGATTCTTAAAGATGAATCTGGTAACGAACTCAATGCTGTTGTTGATACTAAAGAGTTTAACCTTACTAAATCATATTTCGAGAACCTTGGTACAATTATGCAAGACTACCTTGCTACAACTACTCTTGGTGATCTTATGAGAAAGTCAAAAGGTGCAGAAGCTTTCAACAAAGAAAATGCTCCTACGACAACTTCAATCCGCACTAACGTTGGTGAAATTAACCAATAATAAGTGGATTTAGTACGACTTTATCTAGACTATAACGCAACTTCACCGCTTTCTCAGTCAGTTTTAAACTGGCTGAAGAGCGGTGAAATGCTTTTTGCCAATCCTTCAAGTCAACATTCTTCTGGCAAATTCTCTCGAAAAGTAATTAACGAAACTCGTTCATTAATTTATAAAACATTTTCCAAATCTGAAAATGATTCAAAACTTTTTTTTCACTCAGGTGCAACAGAATCAATCATTACGTTTGCACACTCATTTTCTGAATGGACTCGCCAAAATAAAAAAGAGCTATTGATTTGTTTTTCAAAGACAGATCATCAGGCCGTAACGGCCCTCGTCGGTAAATTCTTAGGGAGTCATGTAAAGTTTTTAGAGCTTAAAATTTCTCCAAATTTAAATTATCAACATGATGAAAATTTTAAGAATCTGCAAGAAATGAAGGCCAGTAATCCTGATCTTGTTATTTTGTACCATCATCTCTGGGTTCATAATGAAACTGGATTAGTCTCCTCACTTGAGAGTCTAAAAATATTTAAAAACATTCCCGATCTTTATCTCCATGTCGATTCTGTTCAGGCACCAGGTAAAACGGAGTCATGGCGTCATCTTAATGTTGGAGATATTTTTAGTTTTTCCGCTCATAAATTTGGGGCGATGAAAGGTCTTGGATTTAGTTTTTTTAAGAAAGATTTGCCTTTTTTTCCATTGATTTCCGGTGGTGGTCAGCAGGGCAGTCTTCGTTCAGGCACAGAAAATCCTCTGGCAGTCATGTCCTTAAAGCTTGCTTTGACTGACCTTGAAGCTATTGATGTGAGTAAGAATACTCTCCAGAGGATAAAATTAGAGGAGTTTATAAAAGCTGAACTCTCGGGTCTGGGTCATGTTATTACTCATCAAAATCAATGCAGCAATACCATATATTTTTATCTTAACTCTTATGCTTCAGATATTGCTCTTGCCTTATTTGATCTTGAAGGAATGGAGATTTCAGCTGGCTCTGCATGCTCTAGTGGTGCCGCCAAGGAAAGTGCAGTTTTAACACAAATGGGTCTTCATAAAGTTGCCAGAAATGGTTTGAGACTTTCCTTTAGTTTTCAGCTCTCTGACGAGGGACTTTTCCTAATTCAGGAAAGATTTAAGCGAGTTGTCTCAAGATTACGAAACTAATTATTTTAGTTTCCCTGAAAAAAATCCTCAAAAAAATCACCCTACCGATATAATAGACATTATGAGTATGCTCGATAGGATAAAAAAACGCAGTTACGATGGATTCAAAGAGTTTGTCGTAAATATTGAAACGACAACTGCAACAAATAGGCAGCAAATCTTTCTAAATGGAGTTTTAGAAGATCCGATTTTTATGAGTGAAGTAATGAGAAACATTCACTCGTTTGAAGATTTTTTAAAACTTCCCACAGAAGATATTTACTCAGTATTAAAAGATCAAGATCAGCTGATTAAAATTTTTGCAAAATGTGTTTTCTCGTGGTCTCCCGAAAAGCAAGCGACACTTGAAAAGATTGTTCCTAAATATGTTTCGAGTATTAGAGAGGAGCTATCGTATTTGAATGATGTTTCATCGGTGGATTGTGAGTCCTCTGTTTGCTTTTTATTAAAAACTGTCCGAAATCTCCAAGAGAAAGAATTTATTGCTGGATTTCCATGGAAACTACCACCTCATGATATTTTCTTTCCGAAATCTTATGATGATGGGCCAGTTCAAATTATTTTCGATTCAGGGGTACTTGCCGCAGAAGGATCTATGTTTAGGGGTAAAAGGGTAAACCTCTGGAAACACTACTATGATTCTGGACAGTTGCTTGCAGAGGGTGAATATATCGACAGTCTTAAATGTGGAGTATGGACACATTACTATGCAAATGGAGCGCTGAGATCTCAAGGAAAATACCTGGCCGATTTAAAGCATGGCCAATGGAAAGAATGGGGTCGAGGCGGTGAGACTAGAGAAATAAATTATATAGAGGGGGTTAAGCAACCTCAGTCCTCTTCAAATTGAACATCTTCCGAGATTTGAACTCCTTCGGCAATTCGCTCTGATTTTTCTTCAATAAAGTCAAATTCCACATTTTCTAGACCTTCAAACTCTTCATTAAATGCAATCATGATTGTGCGAGGAGAAATCTCCATAAGGGAGTTGAGGTAGTAGTGTTCACCGAACAAGGCAACGGCCTGGTCATCCTCGGCCACGAATCTAAAATCAGACTCATCTATCAATGGATTGTGAGAAGTATTTTTTACAACAATAGCACCTTGAATTTTTTCTCTTGGAAGATCTTTTGTTGTGCCCCATGTCGCAAGTGGGAAGTAGTCTAAATGGAAAGTTGAGCTTCCGTAAGTTAGGCGCCTTGGAATAATCAATTTACCCAGAAATCTTCTTGTTGTGTCATCTTTAGCCTTTCTTGCCAGTTTTTCTGCAAGAGAAGGGTCCTCAATTCGGATAATATAGTGCCCAGGGTGCTTGGTGGATCTGAAAAGAATATACTGGAAAGCAATACTAAATAGAGTAAATAGCTTTTGCTGGTTTAAATGCAGATGCTTAGCGGGGTGCTCGACAATGGTCTTTACGGCTTCGTAGAGTGTTGATTTATCTAAATCCTTCTTACTATTCATGGGCATATTATTTCGTTCAAAATTCATCCTTTGGCAATAAGCAAAAAGCACTTAAAAAAATTGACTAATCTTGAGGGGTTCCATTATGATGCAGGCTAAAATTTTACG
>CANHJD010000197.1 GCA_947461145.1 Bacteriovoracaceae bacterium | reverse complement strand
CTGCCGAGCTAAAGACCAAAACTCTTTTATAAATAGGGGAAGGTAACTTATTCATCACTTAAAACATAGCCCACGCCTACAACCGTTTTTATTAATTTTTTAGGAAAATCAGAATCTATTTTTTTTCTTAAAAGCTTTACATAGACATCTACAACGTTGGACTCTGGATCAAAATGCAGATCCCAAACATGCTGAGTAATTTGACTTCTACTTAGGGGTCTCCCCACATTTCGTAAAAAATATTCTAGTAGCGCATACTCTTTAGTTGTTAGTTTAATGATTTCGCCACCACGAATAGCATGGCGACGAACAACATCAAGCTCAAGGTCATGGCATCTCAGCAAAAGCTCTTTGCTTGAATGCCTTCTCAAAAGTGCCCTTACCCTTGCCGACATTTCATCGACACTAAATGGTTTAGTCATATAATCATCAGCGCCGGAATCCAGTCCCTTGACCTTATCCTCAACCTGAGAAAGAGTGGTTAGCATCATAATGGGGGTGGTTGATTTTATCTGCTTAAAATGACGCGACAACTTTAATCCATCATCATCTGGAAGCATCACGTCTAAAATAACCAAATCATATTCTTGAACTTCAAAAAGCTCTCTCGCCTGTAGACCTGTTAAGGCCATGTCAGTAGCATGACCCATCTCTTTGAGAGTTTGTGAAATAAACTGGTTTATTTTGAACTCGTCTTCAACGACTAAAATCCGCAAGAAAATCCCCTTTTTTATAAAGATGATTTTTTTTTCATCTTAATTTCATTTGGTACTCATCTCCGCAGCTCATAATAACCCCATTAAATGAAATTAGGGAAGGTTAATATGCTGGAAAAGCTCGATGAAAAAAAGCAAGCTGCGCAAGCAAATTTTGCCATTGATATTAAGGCCGGGTTAGTCGTATTTTTGATCGCTCTGCCCCTGTCACTAGGCATATCACTTGCTTCAGGAGCCCCACCCACAGCAGGCCTAATTTCAGCCATTTTTGGCGGAATTATTGGGTCATTTTTAGGTGGATCCTATGTCACAATTAACGGAGCAGCTGCCGGCCTTATAGTTGTTGTGCTAAATGCAATACAAACCCTCGGCGCTGGTGATGCAATCCTTGGCTTCAAAAGAACTCTCGCTTGTCTTGTGGTGGTTGGAATTCTTCAAATTTTAACCGGTATCATAAAGGCGGGTAAATTCTCCGCACTTTTTCCATTATCAGTGGTTCATGGCATGTTAACGGCAATCGGACTCATTATCATGATTAAGCAAAGTCATGTGTTTTTTGGTCAAACTGTGAGCGGGTCAATCATTTCATCTTTTCTTCAAATACCAAATTCAATTGGAAATCTTAACACTCAAGCAACCATCATTGGAGTCTTAGGAATTGCACTCCTACTCCTTTACCCGAGACTACAATTTAAAGTCTCTAAAATCATACCTGCCCCACTTATCGTCGTAGTCATTGGTATAATTGCTGCTAGTTATATGAGTAACGTCGCTCTCGTTAAAATCCCAACAAATCCTTCGGAGTTTTTTCTCACTCCAACATTTGATGTTATTACTAGTTTTAATTCAATCCTGGCAATTTTCACGATCTTCTTTGTAGCGAGCCTTGAATCCATTCTTTCAGCTATCGCCGTTGATAAATTAGATCCACTTCAAAGAGAGTCAGATTTTAACCGCGAACTTTGGAGCAAAGGTGTTGTCAATTTATGTTGCGGTCTTGTTGGCGGACTTCCCATCATAGCTGAGATTGTTCGCTCATCGGCGAATATTTCTCAAGGTGCAAAAACTCCATTAGCAAACTTTTCTCATGGCATTTTAATTCTTCTTTTTGTCTTATTTTTGCCAGGTACACTTAATACCATCCCTCTTTCCGCCCTTGCTGCAATACTCATCATGGTTGGGTATCGTCTTGCCCAACCAAAACAATTTATTGAAATGTGGCATCTTGGTATGGACTCATTCCTCGCTTTTTTAACAACAATTATCCTGACTTTAGCTGAAGATCTACTTATTGGTATTTTAGGTGGGATGATCGTTCAAACGATTTGCTCATTTATCATGGGTGCAAAATTCAAATCATTGATTACACCTAGCTTTGCATGGGAAGAAAATGGGGATAAAGCAAACATTACCTTTAAGGACTCATTGACCTACTCTTCCATTCTTAAACAAAAAGGCATTATCCAGAAGGCTTCGACCTTTAAGGAGATTAGAATTGATTTACGAGATGTAAACTACATCGATGTAACTTCCATACAACTTTTTCACCGTGAAACGGACAAAATTGAAAAGAGTGGGAAGAAAATTGATGTCCACTTTAATGATGAAATTCATAGCATGCTTAACAAATTAAAAGACCATTAATATGAGACAAGATAAAAAATACTCAATCAGATGGAAGCAGGTGCTACTTTTCATTATTTTACTTTCTATAACCATTTTCCTTGGAAATTTAAATAAAACAGAGTCAAAGCATCAATCAACTATGGAACAAATGGGTCAGAACGCAGGGTATTAAATGATCTAAACCTCAGTTGCGTAATCATCCTAATCTATGTCCAACTTCAACTTTAAATTATATAGTTGAAATTGATAGAGTAGCTTAGGAAGAAACAATGAAAAAAATTATTGATCTTGCTGTAAGGGGAATGAGCTGTGCCTCATGTGTCAATCGAGTTGAAAAAGCGATCTTAAAAGAGCATGGGGTCTTAAGTGCCTCAGTCAATTTAGCGACCGAAAGGGCCCGTGTTGAACTAAATGACGAATTAACCGAAGCCTCAAGAATTATTGATCTTGTTTCAAAAGCTGGCTATGGTGCAGAATTAATTGAAGAGACAAAAAATCTAACCCTCTCATCAAAAAGTCCTTCACTATGGCCCCTCGTCATATCAATAACTCTGTCTCTTCCCTTGATATTGCCAATGATTCTTATGATGTTCGGGACCCATTACATGCTCCCTCCCCTCTATCAGTTAATACTTTCAGCACCTATTCAATTTTTTGTGGGTGCACGCTTTTATAAATCTGCCTGGAGTGCGATCAAAAATAAGAGTGGGAATATGGATCTGCTTGTCTCAATTGGAACAAGCGCCGCTTTTGGGCTAAGCCTTTTCAACCTTCTAAAGCATAAACCTGATCTCTACTTTGAAAGCTCAAGCATGGTTATAACCCTAGTTCTCCTGGGTAAATTTCTCGAGGCGAAGGCGAAGGGACAAACACTCGAAGCGATTAAGAGTTTACAAAAACTAAGGCCTCAAATAGCGAGAGTTGAACGAAACAATGTCGTTCAAGAAGTACCAATCGAAGATGTGAAACTTTCTGAAAAAGTTTTTGTTAAACCCGGTGAATATCTACCAATCGATGGAATTATTATTTCTGGACAGTCCCATAT
>CANHJD010000196.1 GCA_947461145.1 Bacteriovoracaceae bacterium | reverse complement strand
TTCGGTGACGAACAAGTAGTCTCCCAGAAACCACGCTTTAGGGCCTATCATAACTTTATTCTGGAAATGAAAAAATCGGAAACCTGGCAAACGCTTTTCGCTTTTGATATTGGACATCAATCCCAGCAGAATAATAATGGTGTCGATGCCTGGTATACGGGAACGGTAACAATCAGACACATCTTAAGTGAAACAAAAAGTCTTGCCCTTCGCTTGGAATATTATAACGACCGTCATCAAGCGAATGTCCTGTCGTACACAGACAATGGCTTTCAAGTAACTAGTGCCTCGCTCAATTTTGATCAGAAAATTGCAAATAATATACTCTGGAGATCTGAAGTAAGAGGATTTTATTCTCTTGATCGAATTTATCCAACACAGGGGATTGAAAAAAAGTCATTTGATAGTTTTATGGTCACGTCAATCGCCGTTTGGTTCTAAAAAAACCGGGTGGATCACTTATATGATCCACCTGATAAGACATCAAGGTTTTAGAAAGAATACGCCAATGAAGATAAGATAAAGCTGTCTTCGTCAGAAAACTCATCTTCGTCATCAGTTTTAAAAATTGCATCCCTAGATTTCACGTAGCGACCTTCAAGACGAAATGTCGCAGATGAATTATATAAATACTCATAAGTTAAAGTGTAACCATTACTATTCCAACCATTTGGTGATTTTGTTTTCAACTCGGGAATTATAGTATAGGGATCATCTGTTCTATCGTAGCGAACTGCAAGTCCAAGCTTCGTCGTCAGTGCATAACGAAGACTCACTCCATAGGACTGCCAAGGAGTCCACGGTTTTTTCTTACTTGTTAATTCTTGCTGCCAACCTAAATCTAAAACTGGGGCAAGGATCCACTTGTCATGAAGATGAATCTTGGCAAAGATGTTATTGTAAAAGCGGTAAGATGTTTTAACCCCTGTTAGACTTTCATCCCCAAAAAAAGTTCCCCAATTGAAAAGAAATTCTTTAGGCCGATCATAAACATAAGCCAAACCAAGGGCCTTCTCCTTATTTTTATCTCGATAAACCTGCCATCCATTCGTAATTTGAAACTTCACGACTTCATGCTCTGATTTAGTCCAATATAAACGAAGACCGGCCTCAAAATCAGGCGCAAAATCATTCATATAAGATCTTGTGGCATGCATATTCTCTTTATTGATAAAAGTCTCAAAACCAAAAATAGAAGGCATAAGGCCCGCTTCTAATTTCAGATTGTCACTGAGACGAAATGAAGCACTTGCCTCTCTGATATCTTTTAAACGCTCAGTTTCCTCAAGATACATTTTCTGAACAATATCCCCAAAATGATAAGCTAAACGGAATCCAACATCTTTATGCTCAAAATCCACCTGAAAAAAACCATAACCGACGCCGAATTGGCGATCATAAAGAGGATTTGAAGTATACTGTCTGCCTGCTTCGTTGCTACTACAACCACCAATTTCACCACAGCTTTCATTCCAACTTTCTTCTAAATCATCTCCCCCATTCACTGGATTACTAAAATCATGAGCATAATAACCATCAAAATAACCAGAGAAACGTAGGTCCTTATCCCCGGCCTTAACTCTTAACAAACCTTCATGAATATCTTTTGTCGCCCAAACACTTTGGGACAAAAACAAACCAAGTATCAATAATAATTTCATCTTCTTCCTTCAGAATCTAATTTTAAAAATTTTAATTAATTAGCAGAAAGAAACTGGAGGAGGTGTGGCTAAACTTTGCGGGCCCCATTCTGATAGGTGTCCAAAATTTTCAACAAAGTAAAAATAAAAACTGATCTTTGAAAAAACGTTAGTCCTTAGAAAAAACTGATCTAATTTAGTCCCGCTTATGAGCGGATCAATGCTGAAAGGACTAAAAGTGCGATCACTCTTTATGGTTTGCAATACGATAATATGTTCATGAGAAATTTGAGAAAATGAATTTTCAACAGATACGACTTCATCATCCACCGAGCGGAAGTCGGCCACAAAAAAGAGCGTAATTAAAAGCAGAAATAATTTCATTTCCGAAAATGATAAAACGATAAAGTCGGTTTTTAAAGAAAGAGTTTCGCTAACTAGCAAATAAAATTGAGGAAATCACGAAAACTTGACAAGTCTGGACCCCTATTAAATGGGATCCAGATCAGAGTCTATTTAATTTCGGTTGATATTGTTTAAATCCTCAAACGCCACCTTCAACCGTTTAACAAATGTGTCTTCGCCTTTGCGAAGCCATACACGCGGATCATAAAACTTTTTATTTGGAGCATCTGCTCCTTCAGGATTTCCAAGCTGACCTTGAAGATAGGCCTCTTTTTCTTTATAGAAATTTTTAATCCCTTCCCAAAACGCCCACTGCATATCCGTGTCGATGTTCATTTTGATAACACCATAATCAATGGCTTCACGGATTTCACTTTGAAGGGAACCAGAACCACCATGAAAAACAAATGAAACGGGCTTCGCACCAGTGCTATACTTCTTCTGAACAAATTCCTGTGAATTTTTAAGAATTTCCGGTGAAAGCTTAACGTTTCCTGGTTTATATACACCGTGAACATTTCCAAAAGATGCAGCAATAGTAAAATTGCTCCCTACTTCTTTCAAGTGAGAATAAGCATAGGCAACATCTTGAGGCTGAGTATAAAGCTTAGAATTATCAATGTGAGAATTATCCACTCCATCTTCCTCACCACCTGTTACACCTAATTCAATCTCAATTCCCGTTTGAATAGCATTCATGCGCTTAAAGTACTTGGCAGAAATCTCAATATTCTCTTCCAGCGACTCTTCTGAAAGATCGAGCATGTGTGAGGAGAAAAGTGGTTTCTTATGACTTTTAAAATGTGCCTCACCTGCTTCCAGCATGTGATCAATCCATGGAAGTAGTTTTTTTGCCGCATGATCGGTATGAACAACAACAGGAACACCATAATATTCGGCCATCATTTGGATATGATGGGCCCCCGATATAGCACCAAGGGCGGCAGCTTTATCATTTTCAAGTTTAAGAGATTTCCCGGCATAAAATTGTCCCCCACCATTTGAGAACTGTATAATCACCGGAGAATTAACAAGTTTTGCTGTTTCTAAAACACCATTTATAGAATTTGTACCCACAACATTCACAGCTGGGAGGGCAAATTTATTTTCTTTTGCGTATTGGTAAAGATCCTCAAGGGCCGAACCAAAAACAAGACCTGGCTTTAATTTCATCTTCAATCCTTTGTTTAGACCTGAAGATTGTATTAGAATGAGGTGTAATTGAAAAGGAATGACCCATGTCTGTAACTCAAAATGATCTTCTAAACTACCTCAATCAACTTTTTTGCCCTCAGAATTTTGAAGATTATGCGCCAAACGGATTGCAAATCGAAGGAAAGCAAAAATTAGGAAAAATTGCGTTTGCCGTTTCTGCAACGCAAGAGTCAATAAAACAAGCAGTCCAGTGGGGAGCAGATG
>CANHJD010000195.1 GCA_947461145.1 Bacteriovoracaceae bacterium | reverse complement strand
GGTCCAGATTTTAGTAGAGATGATTTAAATGATCGTTTTGTGACTAAAGATTCCGGTCCAATCTATGAAGAGAAATTCAAGTTGTTAATGGCAAATGAAAAATTTAAGGAACAGTTAAAAGAGCAGGCCTTAATCAATGAACCCGAAAAACTAAAAGAACTCTATCCTTCTCCATTTTTAGCGAAGTATAAACCCTTTCAAGGCGTTCGCCTTCACATCTGGGGAACTGCGAAGATAGATAGCAAAAAGAATGTTGATTCTAAGCAACCATCAGGTAAAAACCAGTAAGAAAAAATCCAAAGGCACATAATAGGTATATATTCGGAAATCTACGATGGTAGAGGCTTTCAAGTATGGAGACCCAAACGGGGCCTGTAATGGCAATCGAAGTCAGGGTGCCAACATGGGCATATTTCAAAGCTGCTAAATACATTGTTAAAGAGAGAAAACACCCAAAAAAAGCCGCAACGAAGAGGATAGATTTTTCTCTCTTCCTAAGAACGATAAAATCAGTTGCAACTTTAGCGTAGCTTTTTGGACTAATCATAAAAAACGCTACAAGGGCACCGAGACATCTTATAACGTTAACTTGAAATGTTTCGAGATTTGGATCCGCTTGATAGGCCGTTCGTGTGAGCATTATGCCTATGGCATCTAAGGTAATTCCAAAAAAGGCCCATAAAAAACTTTTAAAATCCCAATGACCTACAGACTTATTTCTTTCCAGCATGAAAATTAAAATACAAATGATCATGCATAGGACGGCAAGAGTTTGATTCACGGAGAAAGATTGGCCCAGAAAAAAGTAGCCATAGATTCCAAGCATGAGAGGCTGGAAGCTAAAAAGAACGAGTGATCGACCCGCCCCCAAAGTGGTGAAGGATCTGAAGAGAAAAATATCCCCAAAGCATAACCCACAGATTCCACTCAAGAGCAAAAGTGTTGTTGGGAAGGGTGCAATCGGCACTAACTTTTGATCGATAAACATGGCGACGGCAAAAGCAACAAAGGCGATGAAAACCTTAAATTGATTCATCCACATGGCAGAAAAGCGACTCGCATAGACTGAGAAAACCATACTTGCTGTGGAGAATGCCAGATTAGAGCCGATCGCTAATGCATAGACCTGTAGTGAGTTCAAAGAGCTTCCTTTGTTTGCACAGTCTATACTATAATGTTTTATATGAGTCATGAAGATTGGAAAAAGAAACTAACACCTGAACAATTTAGTGTATGCCGCCTTGGTGGTACAGAAAGCCCTTTTTCGGGAAAGTACAACAAGCACTATGAAGTCGGGACTTACTCGTGTGTGGCCTGTGGAATGGAGCTTTTCAGGTCAGATACCAAATTTGACTCTGGTTCAGGATGGCCTAGTTTTTGGGATGTTTTTAAATCAAGCAACGTCTCATTAAAAGAAGACTTTTCCTACGGCATGCATAGGACTGAGGTCAATTGTTCAGGATGCGGGTCCCATCTTGGTCATGTTTTTGATGATGGCCCTAATCCTACGGGAAAACGCTGGTGTATAAATTCTATTGCCCTGACTTTTACTCCTAAGACCTGAATTTTACCTGTAAAAATTTCAAATTCGGCCATCCTTGAGTTGCCTCATCTACCCCCTTCGACGTAATTTACGCCAGATCTAATTATCGAGAGGTATTCTATGAAATGGTTACTTTTATCCCTATCTTTACTCATAGGCTCAAATTCTTATGCTCAATCGATGTTGGTCCTCAAGAGTGGCAAAGTTTTAACTATTGATGAGCAGGGGATTCTCTTTGATTTAGGAAATTTTCTCGCTCCTTATCAGATTAAAGCAATGGGGGGGCGCTACGTAATAGATGATAATCGAAAGCTCCGGACAGTGGATAAAAATGGCTTCCTATTTAATAAAGAGCAGGAAGATAAAGTCCCTGCAAACATAGAGTATTTTGGAGAAAATTATTTTATCTCAAAATCTGGAAATATGTTTACTGTTGATGAGCAGGGATTTTTGTTTGAGGCCGGGAAAGAAAAAGAATTCAGAAATATTCTAATTAGCGGTGGTAACTTTGTTATTGCTGAAAAAAAGAGTCTTTTTAGAAAAGACACTTTGGCCTTGTTTGTCATCACAAAACTTGGTCAAATTCTTGAAGTGGATGTGCCAAAATTGAATCTCGAAATGGTTAATAGTGCAGGCGGGCATTATTTTACAACTTCTACTGGTGAGCTCTTTACCGTTTCAACTGATGGATTTGTTTATTCAAAAAAAGAGCTTGGGAAATTTAATAGCTCGAGCTTAAAGAAAGGACTGAATTATTTTATCCTTAGCAACAAATTGTACACTATTACCCAAGAGGGTATTATGCTTGAAGCGATGACGTCAGATGATTTGACCCAGGTTAAGTACCTTGGGACGAATTTTTTTGTGACTCAGGACGCTCGCCTGTTCACCATTTCAACTAATGGCTCTGTGCAAGTTCAGCAACTCGATTTTAAAGCATCAGATATTTCCCAATTTTCCCATCTATGATATGGTTCTCCCGAGGCTTATGCCTCGGGGGACTCTATGAGTGACTGTTATATTTCAGAAAATAATCAATTTCGAGTTGAAGTCAAAACGACTTTTGATTTTGATCAATCTAATCCTTTAAATTTCCAATATCTGTTTCGTTATACCATTTTAATTACAAATCAAGGTGAAATATCCGCCCAGTTATTATCCAGGAAATGGAACATTAAGGACGCCAAGGGTGATGTTAAGCTTGTTGAAGGGGCCGGAGTTATTGGGCAGCAGCCATTTTTTGAAGTTGGTCAGTCGTTTGAGTATTCAAGTTACTGTCCACTTCCCACTTTGACTGGAGAAATGTGGGGCCATTTTAACATGATTAATAAGTATGGGCAGAGCTTTAAGATTGATACGCCACTTTTTAAATTCAGCGTGCCTAGCGAGTTTATTGATAATTACTGACTTAGTTTTTCAAAATTTAATTTAAGTTGAATTAAATTTTCTTCAAGGTCACTGAGAATCTCTTCTTTTGGAATGTTTTCAAAATTATTCTCTTTAAGTAAATCGTGCATGATTCTTAATCGTTCTAGAATGTTAAGAATATCATGCGACAGCAGACTTTTATCCATTGTCATCAACCAACTGAAAAGAATATTCAATTGGCCCAAAGCTCATTTCAACAAGGTCATTCGGTTTGAGTGGCCCTACCCCTGAAGGAGTTCCAGTAAAAATCAAATCACCGTCACAAAGAGGGAAAAATTTATCAACATAATGAATCATCTCATTTGGTTTTAAAATCGCATTTGAAAGTTTACTCTCTTGGCGAATGTCGCCATTAATTTTCAAGATGAATGGAGTTTCTTGCCAGTTAATAAAGTCTCTTACTCCTTGAATAGGAGTGCAGATGGCAGAATTTTTAAATACTTTTGAGATTTCCCAGGGATGACCTTTTTCTTTGAGTTGTTTTTGAGTGTCCCTTAAAGTG
>CANHJD010000194.1 GCA_947461145.1 Bacteriovoracaceae bacterium | reverse complement strand
TGCATAATTGTTTTTAACGTACCAGTTAGAGTGCCAGGTCTTGATATAACCTAATCTAAAGCCGTACGGATTAACTTTTTGTCCCATTTTACTCTTTCCTCTGATTAAGCTTCTTTAAGCGATAAAGTAATGTAACTTGATTTCTTGCTTATTCTATAAGCACGGCCTTGAGCTCTTGGCATAATACGCTTAAGAGCTGGACCTTCATCAACCTTAACAATTTCGATTATTAAATTGTCTAGGTCATACTTCTTAGAATCTGCAGCAATAGCTAAACCGCTATTGATTAATTTTGTTACAACAATTGCTGTTTCCTTCTTTTCACAGAAACGAAGAATTCTTAGAGCTTCTTCAACTTTTTTTCTACGAATTAAGTCACAAACTTGTCTAACTTTACGAGCTGAAGTTCCAACGTTGTTATTTTTAACGGTGATCATAATTTACCTCTTACTTATCAGCTGCGGCTTTTTTATCGCCTGCAGAGTGACCGTTGAAGGTACGAGTTAAGGCGAATTCGCCAAACTTGTGCCCAACCATGTTATCAGTCACATAAACTGGGATAAACTTTTTACCGTTATGAACAGCAAAAGTTAAACCAATAAAATCTGGAACAATCGTTGAACGACGTGACCAGGTTTTAATGACTGTGTTTCCTTTAGTATTCTTCTTGGCCTCAGCCGCTTTCTTAAATAGATAGTTATCTACGAAAGGACCTTTTTTAATTGAACGTGCCATTATTTACCTCTTACTTTCTTCTCTTAACGATGAACTTGTTTGTACGCTTGTTCTTTCTCGTCTTATATCCACGAGTTGGAAGACCCCAAGGAGATACTGGGTGACGACCACCTGAAGTACGACCTTCACCACCACCATGCGGGTGATCTACAGGGTTCATTACAACACCACGAACAGTTGGACGAATACCGCGGTGACGGTTAGTACCAGCTTTACCAGTATTAGCAAGCTCATGCTCGATCTTACCAACTTGACCGATTGTAGCTCGGCAATCTGATTTAACTTTTCTTACTTCACCAGATGGAAGACGAAGAAGAGCATACTCACCTTCCTTCGCCATAAGCTGAGCGTAAGATCCAGCTGAGCGAGCCATTTGTCCGCCGCGCTTTGGATTTAATTCCACGTTATGCACAAGTGTACCAACTGGAATATCTTTTAATAGTTTAGAGTTACCAGCTTTGATATCTGCATTATCAGAAGAGATAACAACATCACCAACCTTGAGTCCAACTGGAGCAATGATGTATGCTTTTTCACCATCAGCATACACAACAAGAGCAATATTACTTGTTCTGTTAGGGTCGTGCTCAATTGTTTTTACAGTTGCTGGAATATCAAGTTTTGAACGCTTGAAATCTATTACTCTGTACTTTTGCTTAACGCCTCCACCATGGTGACGAACAGTTATTCGCCCACTTGAGTTACGGCCAGCATTTTTCTTTAGTGGAGCCAAGAGACTTTTCTCTGGAGCTACACCCTTTGTAATATCACCAGTAACAACGACTTTTTCACGTTGAGACGGCGTTATTGGTCTGAATTTTTTTAAAGTTGCCATCGTTTTAACCCTTTACCTTAGATGCCCTTGAAGAATTCAATCTTCTGGCCGTCTTGGAGTTGAACATAAGCTTTTTTAGACTTCGCAGTCTTCTTATAGCCTTTACCTGCACGCTTCGTTTTACCCGGAAGTACTGAAGTGCGCACACTTAAAACTTTCACATCAAAAAACTTCTCTACTGCACTTTTGATATGATTTTTATTCGCTTTTACATTCACAACAAATGCATAACGATTGAAAGTTTCAGTCTCTTTTGACGTTTTTTCTGTTAATAGTGGTTTAACAAGTACGTTTTCTAAACCCAACATCTTACACCAACCTGCTAATTAGTTTTTCAAAAGCACCTTTCTCAATGATTAGGTTTTCGAATTTAATTGCTTCGTAAACACTAAAACCATCAACAGGTGCATATTTCGCTTTTTCCAAGTTACTTACAGAATTAAGAACTTTTTCATTAAGTTCATTCGTAATTACAAGTGCTGGAAGTAGCTTTCTTGAATCAAGAGCCTTGAACATATCTTTTGTCTTACCAGTAGCTTCGATTTTCTCAACGATATGAAGTTTTCCAGCTTGAAATTTATCAGCAAGAACAGAAGCGATTGCATTTAGCATCATCTTCTTATTTACTTTCTGAGTGTAATCACGAGGAACTGGTCCAAAAACTGTTCCGCCTCCTGGCATTAATGGAGAACGAGTAGAACCCTGACGAGCATTACCAGTTCCTTTTTGCTTGAATGGCTTCTTACCACCGCCGGAAACAAGAGCCTTAGTCTTTGTCATGGCTGTACCTTGACGACGACCTGCCAAAGTAGCTTTTACTACTTGGTGAACCACAGTTCCGTTGATTTTTTCAACAGAAAGATCAATGTTGGCCTTTACAGAACCAGATTTTTCAAATTTTGTATTTAATAGTGCTATTTCAGTCATACTTACCTACCTTACGCTTTCTTAACAGATTTCATGATTTTCACGAATCCGTTCTTTGAGCCAGGGATTGAGCCTTTTACAAGCATATAACCAGCTTCATGGTTTACTTCTACAACTTGGATGTTTTGAACAGTTGAAGTCTCAACACCTAAGTGACCAGGCATTTTCTTATTTGCGAATACACGTGCTGGAGTTGCACGACATCCGATAGAACCTGGACGACGGTGGAAGTGAGAACCGTGGGCAGCAGGACCACCCTGGAAATTGTAACGTTTCATTACACCGGCAGTACCTTTACCTTTTGATGGTGCAGTTACGTCGATATAAGTTGAAACTGGAAACATATCCAGAGAAGCTTCTTTACCGATAGCTTCAACTGATACTTCATCAACTTTAATTTCTGAAAGTTCAGAGAAAGTTTTTTCAATGTTGGCTTTCTTTAAGTGACCTTTCGCAGGAGCATTTACAAGAGATTCTCTTTTCTCATTGTAAGCTACTTGATAAGCCGTGTAGCCATCTTTCTCTTTAGTTTTGACTTGTGAAATTACATTCGGAATTAGTTTCACAACAGTGACAGGAACGTGATTACCGTTCTGATCAAAGATTCTGGTCATGCCAGCTTTAATTCCGTAAAAAGCAGGCAGACTAACTTTAGCGTCTGACATTCGCCCTCCACAGCATCACCCTCTCTCAGGGATGCATTCATGGTTAATATTAGAAAAACAAAAAAAAACGTTTAGCGGTTATACTAGTACTTGATCTCTACGTCAACACCAGCAGAGAGATCTAGCTTCATTAAGCTGTCAACTGTCTGTTGAGTTGGTTCAACGATGTCGATCAAGCGCTTGTGAGTTCTCATTTCGAACTGTTCGCGTGATTTTTTATCGATGTGTGGAGAACGAAGAACTGTGTATTTATTAATTTCAGTAGGAAGAGGAATCGGACCAGCGACTCTTGCTCCTGTGTTTTTTGCAGTCTGTACGATCTCTTGTACTGACGCGTCAAGAATGCTGTAATCATAAGCACGAAGCTTAATT
>CANHJD010000193.1 GCA_947461145.1 Bacteriovoracaceae bacterium | reverse complement strand
TTTTCAGCGTTCTCAAGCTTTTCTTTCATTTTCACAGAAGGTTTTTTGTACTCTGTACGAGCGCGATATTCTTTTACAATACCGTAGGCATCACAAAGACGTTTAAATTTCTTAATCGCTTTTTCTGCTGGAAATCTTTCATCAATGTCGATTTGAATAGTTGCCATGCTCTTACACCCCCTTCTTCATTAGCATTAGTAAGCCGAAACAGCTGTTTTATAAGGATCATTAAACTATCGAAATAGCTTTATGAAGTCAATTTTAAGGCTACGCATCATGCCCTTTTTTTTCTTTTTTACACCCTGAATAGCCATTGATACAACAAAACTCATGCAACTGAATGCTTTTGAGTCCCAAATGAAGTCTGAACAACCCCTGGCCGCTAGAATTCGGCCTAACGCCTTGGCCTCTTTTTTTGGCCACAGTCAGATAAGATCCCAACTTGAAAAGCTTATTTCCCACCCAAGGCACGTTATCTTCTGGGGTCCACCAGGCACTGGCAAGACAACTCTGGCCCACTTAGTCTCTGGGCAACTAGACAGAGAACTTCATCTTTTTTCAGCTGTAACCTCTGGAATCCCTGAACTAAAAAAATTAATTGCTGAAATACTAGATCGAAAAAAACAGTTCGCAAAAGAAAGCATACTTTTTATTGATGAGATTCATCGCTTCAATAAATCACAACAGGATGCTCTTCTTCCCTATCTCGAAAATGGGGACTTTCTTTTTATTGGAGCAACAACAGAATACCCTCATACCTCACTTAATAAGGCGTTGCTTTCAAGAGTCTCTTTAATTGAACTTAAACAACTCAAGGAAGATGACCTAAAAGCTATTCTCAAGGAAGGAATCAAGCATTTAGAAAGAGAGGAGTTAAAAAACTATATAGATGACTTGGCCAATCTCTCAAATGGTGATGCAAGATTTTGCTTAAATCAACTAGAGAGACTCCAGGCCTTCAGCAAAGTTGAGCTCCAGGACAAAGAAAAAATTCTTAAAGAACTTTTCTTACACGCTAGGCAATATGACAAAAATGCGAATCGCCATCACGACGTAATCTCGGCGTTTATAAAATCAATTAGAGGTTCTGATCCACAGGCCGCCCTCCTTTATCTGGCCATCATGCTTGATGGTGGGGAGGATCCAGAGTTTATTGCTCGACGACTAATGATTCTGGCATCAGAAGATGTGGGACTTGCCAATTCTCAGGCCTTACAAGTTTCAACAAATGCTCACTATGTGATTAAGCAAATTGGAATGCCTGAAGCACGCATTACACTGGCCCACGCGACTGTCTACATGGCGCTTTCTCCAAAATCCAACTCCGTCTATCTTGGGATTGACTCTGCCTTAAATTTTGTCAGGGAGAATCCAACAATCGATGTGCCAGGACACATTTCAAATACGTCACCCGAAAAGAAAAACTATAAGTATCCTCACGACTATCCCCAGCACTGGGTAGAGCAAAATTACCTTCCCAAAGAAGTCTCTAACAAATTTTATGGTCCACAATTTAATGGCTCTGAAAAGGCCCTTGTAGAGCAGTTTCTACAAATGACTCAAAAAAAGACTTAGACCGAATCTCCAGGTGAGAAATACTGACTAATAATAAAAGTAATAGGATAAGAGATCGTTTCACGCCAATAATATTCATAATCTTTTTGCCAAAGAGGATCATGAGATTTAACCGTGAGAACAAGGGCTTCAATCCAATAGTAATAATCATGAGGATGAACATTCATGTTTTTATGAGCGTGAGAATGTGAAATTCTGATGACCTGTTGGCGAGCATTTGTATTTGAATGATCAAGAAATCCCATCATAAATTCAAGGCCCCGCAAGAGGGCCTTGTCTTGATGTTCAAAATCGGTCTTTATAAAATAGTCTTTAATTTTGGGCTTAAGAAAAAAGAGATTGTGATAAAAATCGCTCGCAAAAGCGGCATCTTTCCTGGCACGCAAAAATGAATCTTTAACAATAAGAACTTTTTGATCCCAAGATTTTTTTCGCTGCCTTTCCATCAAACTTACTTAAGCTCGCAATTTAATTTGCGCTCGTAAGTCACACGCTCGCCGTTATCAACCTGAAAAAGAAAGGTCACACTTCCCTCTGCTTTCATCTGATCTTTTGTATGAACCATAAGTTTAATCTTTCTCACTGGACATTTTTTCCAGCCACAAAGAGAAAACTCAAGTGGCGAAGAAGAAGTCTTATACCAACCAGAATTGTCTTCCCAATCTGGAACAAAAATTGGTCTTTCAAAAACACCCGGATACATCACTCCCTTAATCCAAAACTCACCATCAGTTATGGGCCTCTGATCACCTCTAGGATTTGGGGTATTGTAAGGATAAAAAAATCCAGAAATATCAGAGATGATCATTTTAAAGTGACCTGCACCAAATTCAGTATCTGTGCAAATCATTTGATCTGGGCGTGAAGCCCAAGTATTTAATGACAGGATAAGAGTAAAAATAAGGATGAAGGTTTTCATCATTTGATCCTTTAAAAAAGGGCCCCGAAGGGCCCAGTAATTAGATAAGATTTTCAGGATTCATTGTCTCAAGGTGATGCTTCACCGAAGCAAGGAATTTACT
Source organism: Bacteriovoracaceae bacterium (assembly GCA_947461145.1). Classification (GTDB taxonomy): domain Bacteria; phylum Bdellovibrionota; class Bacteriovoracia; order Bacteriovoracales; family Bacteriovoracaceae; genus Peredibacter. The sequence goes on along the minus strand of CANHJD010000193.1, from coordinate 959 downwards.
TCCAAGCTCACCATCAATAAGACGATGATCATAAGTGTGAGTCCCATACATCATTGAACGAATAGCGATCGCATCATCATCCATCACCATCACACGTTTCTTGATAACACCTGTACAGAAGATACCAACTTGAGGCTGAAGAATAACAGGTGTTGCAATAAGTGTTCCGAATGAACCGTTATTAGTAAATGTATAAGTACCACCAGAAAGATCGTCCATCGTAAGCTTCTTAGTTTTGGCTTTATTGGCCAGAACATCTAACTGACGAGCGATTCCAGTAAGGTTTAAACTTCCAGCATTTTTTATCACTGGAACAACAAGACCATTCCCTGGAACTGCAACTGCGCAGCCAAGATTAATATCTTTTTTGATAACAATGTTATCACCTTCAATTGAAGCGTTTACTAGAGGGTGCTCTTTAAGGGCCTGAACGATGGCATAGAGAATGAAGTGTGAATAAGTAAGGTTAATTCCTTCACGTTTTTTAAATTCATTTTTAATTTTTTCACGTGCCTTCACAAGATTAGTCATATCAATTTCATCAATTGAATTAACATGTGGAGAGGTTTGTTTTGAGGCAACCATATTTTTCGCAATGGCCTTTCTCATATTGTCCATGGCGATGATTTCAACTCTGTCACCATTTGAACGAGTTTGAGCAACACCAGTTGGGGCAGCCGTTGGAGCTGGAGCTGACTTAGCAGATACTGCCGCTCCCTTACTACCACGAGTCGCAATGTAAGCTTCAAGATCGGCCTTATTCACTCGTCCAGCAGCGCCTGAACCTTTAATATTTTTAAGTTCAGATAGAGCAACTCCTGCTTCTTTTGCCATGGCCTTAACAAGCGGAGTATAAAAACGGAAACCTTCTTCAACCTCTTCAGCAACTGGAGCTGGTGCTGCGACAGGTGCAGCGGCCACTGGAGCTTCAGTTTTAGTTGCAGCAGGTGCAGCCTTTG
>CANHJD010000192.1 GCA_947461145.1 Bacteriovoracaceae bacterium | reverse complement strand
TGGCCATAAAGAATTTTTTCTACCCCAGTTCAAAAAATCATCAAGGGTCGTAAGAACAACACCATCTTGCATGGATAACTCCGGTTCACTAAGGAATATAAACTAGACTTAGTTTTACCCTTCAAGTGCTGAATTTTCAATCATTTCCAAAGGAATTCAGGAGTTGTCGTAATTATTTTTGAGCACAGCGAGCTGAATAGGTTTCTTGAAATTTCTCTTTACCGACTGAGACCGAGGCCGGTCCCCTCTGAGGACCTTGCTGCATATAGGCAAGACGCTTTTTATCGTTGTCGCAAACCTTTTTTAGGACTAAATCATATTCCATTAGTGCTGCGATAGGATAAGGAACGCCATAGGCTGACGAAATAAAATTTATTTTTTCCGATTTTAGGTTTGAAAATGAGCTAGCAATCTCTCGACCGGCCAGCTGTTTATGAAAATCATTAAAATAGGGTCCTACATGATAAAAAAGCTCAACTGCTTTTGTGTAAGAAAGCTCACCATTTTCATTCTCTATTTTCTGGCAATGGGATCTGGATTGAACTCTTTTAGAAAAAAGCTCTCTTAGAACACGGCACTCAGTCAGAAATGACTGAACTTCCCCGCCCTCTCCCTCAATTGTACTTTTAATAAAGTCTCTAGGATTAAAGTTTTCGGAGTAAGGATTAAAACTCCCCCTATAAACGTAGTGCGTTAGTTCATGGGCCAGATCCAAAAGGGCATCTTCCCATGCAAGGTTTCGATTAATATAAACCACCGAGCGTGACTCATAGATAACATGCTCCGGTGAATGCGGAGAAAATTTCCGAATGAGGGTGGTATCAGTAAGCGAGGAATCTCCTACTTTCACAACATCCAAAAGTAATTGACCAGTTCTGGCGGCTTTATATTGGGCTTCCATTAAGAGTTTCTTGCCAGCGGTTGATCGCTCAAGAAGCTCAAACAATTTTTTTAGGTTGAGTTCAGACGAAGAAGTGAATTGCGTCCATGTCCCCCGAGTCATTTGACCCTCGACATGGATTGTCTTCTCTTCCATGGCGAAGAGAGAAAGATTAAAAAATAAAACTAGTGCAACAAGTCCACAGTGCTTCATTAGACATCTTTTCGGACGTCTTTTTCATTACTAGAGATGATAATTAAAAGATTTTTAAAATTTTTTGAAGAAAAAAACTGACTGAGGGAGACGGGTTTGGCCCCTAAGGACCAAACCCCTATTTCTATTCGTAGATACGCTGATTAATAAAATTTGTCTCATTACCAGTTATCGTCACTTCCCCAAGGGAGATCACTTTATCTTTGTGCTGGTATTCAACTGAATATTTACCTGGCTTTAGGCTAAAATTAGTTAAGGAGTACATGTGTGGTAAAATTGTCCATCCGCGAAGATCTGCTTCTTCTGATGCCTTGATCGCTTTATTTAAACCGCTATAAATCATTGTGGCTCCGAACAAAGCAGCGGCTTCACTCTTATCTTTACCCTTATTATAGGCTACATACGCAGTCGCAAGTGCTGCGATATGTTTCACGGCCACTCTTGTCCCAACCTTAGCATAATTAGAAATCATTTCTTGTTTGAGATTAAAATTCGCCATATCCGTAAGAGGATTTAGTGTGACAAGTTTTTTCATTCCTACAACCGCACCCTTAGAGTCTTTCACTCTTACAACTTGATTTATTACTGGAGGTGAGTTTTTTATTCCAGGCATTTCAAAATATATTGTTGGAAGTGTTCCTGCGGCAGTTTTTAAAACTTGTCCTGCAAATGAAAGAAAATCAGCTCCAGGTATAGCAGCTGGGACCGAGTCTGTGGGAATTGGAAATTCAAATGCCTTGGCTTCTTTAGGAGTAATGAAGTTGTTCTCCAAAAGAATGTAAAGTGAATTAGGCTCCCCTTTACCAGTGAGCCTTGCTATTTGGGCGTCAATGAAAGACTCAAGCTCTGTTGAGTGTGTGGTTTTTTCCACATAATTCTTGATAACATCTGTTTCTTCCATCGTTGCAAACTTGTCAAAATTCTTGGTAAATTCAGCATTCTTCTTATTGTAAGTTGGCAGAAGATTATAATTTCTTAAAAGTACTTTTTTGGCTTCACGATAAAGACCGATAGCAATGGATTTATCATTTGCACTACCAATTTCCTCATGAATAAAAGCCCCGAAAATTTTTGCGAGTAAGTCATCTTTGTAAACCGGCTGGCCTCCTGTAGTTGACTTATAATTATCCAAAAGAGCATTCCATTCAAGCAAAGTACTTCTACTTGCAGTGAGATGGAATTGCCTTTCTTGTGGAGTCAGAACTTTTTCAGGCATTTCCTTTGTCGCAATAATTTTGCCTTTAGGATCTTTCTCTTCAAACTTATAGGCCTCGTACTTACCATTTCGGTAAAGTGAATAATGGTTAATGGCCTGATAAAAGCGGATCATCGATCGCTCATAAGTTTCGCCGTAGTAGTTATCTACGTTACTATTTACAACAGCTGCTCCGACTTTTTTTGAAAGGGAAACAGTAAAAAGCTGATCACTTAATTCTTTGGCCTGATCCAGTTCAATCATCGCCTGATAGTAATCACCTTTAAGATGATGAAGAAGGGACTCCTCCATCAATTTGAGCAACTTTGAGTTCTTTTCAGGGTAAAAATCATCGCTTTTTACCATTGCAATCGCTGATTCAAGATTACCTTGTTTTGCCTCTGCACGAATTTTTTCATGCATCTGCTTGCTCTTTGAAGCACAACCAACAGTCAAAGTTGCTAAAACTAATAAATTAATCCACTTCTTCATAAAGAATCCTTTTTAAATTACCAACCAGTTGCACTCTGTTCAGAGAATTTTTGAGCTTTTGTATTCACTCGCAAGACTTCTTCTGATGACTCGATTTCAGTCATGCGAAGATTAATTGAATACTGCTTAAGAGTTTTTCCACCGCGTGCTGCAGGTTGCATTCTTACGCTACCAAAAATCAAGATATCTGCACCCGACTGCTTACCAATTTGCTTAATATCTTCTGGTTTAACCATCCCGTCATTTTGATACTGGATTTCTTTTAAAAGTCTTTCTCTTTGCTGAGCATCGATGAGTGTGAACTCTCCAGTAGCTGAGAACTGGTTCAAAAGTTCATCATTGATATTGCTAATTGGGAAATAAGCTTCAGATGTTTCATTTTGAACATCAGCAATAAATAATTTTGGTTTTTTAGATCTTTTAGCAAGATACTTTTGGAATCCCTTGTGGGCTTCAATCTTTTTAATCAAATCGGCAACAGCATTTTCTGTGTCCTTATCTACCCATTTGTCAGTGATAGACATGGCGAGCTCATCGCCCTCGTCTGAACTTACACGCTTTGCCTTAAAACTTCCGCAACTTGTTGCAAGGAAGGAAAGACACAACAACATCATCATTAACTTTGTCATTTTTAAACTCCTTTTTAATTATCTGAGATGTAATTTCTCAATATTCTTTTTTACATAATCTTGTACTTTTCCAATCGCTTTCTCACTAGCCTGTGCAAAATCTCGGCCTGTTTCAATCACCTCAAAATTAAGGTGACCACTTTCAACCTT
>CANHJD010000191.1 GCA_947461145.1 Bacteriovoracaceae bacterium | reverse complement strand
TTGGTACTTTCCTAAAAGAAACTGGAAACTGTACATTCAAGAACATCTCTTATTCATATCAGCATGATAATGGATATGAAATTGAAACGATACATCGGAAGAAATTGGTTCTAAAATATAAAGAATAAAAGATTTAATCTGACCCATCTATTGCCTGAGAAGCAAGTATAGGCGGAATTTGAAATCACTATACTTGCAAGACCTCAGACTTTACCTCTGAAGTTAACCGATGGTTTTTACTACTAAAGTAAAAAATAGAACTTACCCATTTCCACCGATTCCTATTATTGAGTCTGAACGACTAAAAATCCCTCCGCAGTCCCTGCATTTAGTCCATCCAAGCGATGAGAAAAATACATTTGATAGAGATCATTCGCAGAAACGTAATGATTATTTTTAAAACCAGCAGACTTTGCCATTTCTAGTATTTCGTCAGGGAAAAACAGACTCCGAAATGGGGTTCCAGATTCTTGGGCTTTTTTCATTACAAATTCCATAGTAGATCTTTCTTGTGTCGGAAGCAGATCAAGGGCATGTAGAAAAGTCAGTGCAAAAGTCGAGCCCTGAGCTAAGAAAGACATTTGCTTTAGCATAGAGAGGTTCGCTTCCTTTGTAAGATACATTGAGACTCCAGAAGAAATAACAACAGCAGACCTTTCCTTGTCAAAACCGGCTACAGTAAGCTTCTCCCACCATGACTCGCTTGTTTCGAAATCAACGGGTACAAAATGAAGCCATTCAGGAATCGTAAATCCAGTATCAATGAGTCGTCTTATTTTCCAAACTTGTGGTCCAGGCTGATCTACCTCGTAAATATCAATTTTAGAGGCAATGTCTGAGCGACGTTGAGCAAAAGTATCTAATCCTGCCCCAAGAATTACATATTGAGTGACTCCTCGATTGACCTGCTCTTCAACAAGGTCTTCAATAAAACGAGCCCTTGCAACAATCGAAGCTCGCATACTTTTTGAAAAATCTTGATTCATATCTGGCCGATTTCGCCAATTTTGATCCCCTACTAGCTTCATCCCTACTTCATCGACAAATATATATGGAGCAACATCAACCTGAACATGAAGTGCCCTCCATAAAGCAACACGAACTGCTGTATGCTCTGGTGCAATGATTTTTTCATCCAACATAAATATTCACCTCGCCTAATTGACAAATAGTCCCTAGAATATTTGACCAATTATCATTGGTCAAATAAGTAAGTTTAAACAAAATTTAAAATTCAATCTTCTTTGATAAATTAACTTCTTTATCATTAAATTTGGTAAGAGTGATTTTTCCAGACTGTGTTCCTTCCAGTGCATCTCCAGTCATAGGATCAATATTCACTTGGTATTCAGCATTGAATTTCCCTTGTCGCGATGTTGAAGAGACTGAACCTTCAACTACAACAAATTTATAACGAATGCCTGTTTGTTGTTTGTTCAAGCTCATAATCACTTTCAAAGATGTTTCATTTAGATCATCTAAATTTCTTAATTTAAAACTCGCTGAAAACTCAGTGTTAAATCTGGCTTCGAAACTTCCTGAGACGTCACAATTGTCATTGAAAGAATATGATTTATTTATTGGAGTATTTAGGAGAGCTCCTTTTAGCCAGTCCAAAGGCCCATTATCACATCCATGGACTTTGAACTGATTATTTTGATTATAATTTTTTTTAAGAGTGAGTATTTCCATTAAGTCGTGTATTGAGGCAAGTAGCTTCTCATCTGGACCTAGAATTTTCTTACCGGCCAAGGAATCTATCAATTTCATAGGGGCTTCACCTTCCTTACCGTGTTTATAATAAATCTTCTTTATGACTTTGCCATTAGCATTAAATATGAACTCTTCTCCATGCTTGATAGTGTTTCCGTCCTTCTGATAACCGCATAACGATTTCTTCAATCCATTCACAGGACTAGCGTACTCGATTAAATAGGATCCACTAGGGCATTGAGGACTATTTTGGGCAAAAGCAGATAGACTTAATAAATAAGTGAGTAAGTATTTCATTTCTTAAGTATACGCGAAAATGGTTACTATCTTTCTGTTATTTTAATCCGCAGAAAACTTAATTTGGCCCAGCAATTATGTAACGAATGAATTTCACTTGGCCGTTTCAATTTTAATCCCCACTTAGAATGAGTTGAAGGATCGTAAGGTTTTGCGCACGATTGAAAGTCCACTTGATGACACGGTACCCGCCAAACGCCAGATTACAGTTCGTGAATTTTGGACCTCGGTTTACCAATTGATCGACGATTGATGTGATTTTTTTCGGCATAAATCCAAACTGGCTTGGATGACCTTAAAGTAAATAGTATTGTTCGTTGTAGATTGGATGAGGTATAGTTTAAAAGGTAAAATGAAAAATATATTAAAAAAAATATTTCTTGGAACTCTTATGGGACTACTTGGTGCCGGTTGCTCATTATTTGGTCGAGGTAGTGAGGAACAGCCACCTTATAAGATTGTCGCCAAACAAGAGGATAAAGAGATACGAAAATACGATAGTTATATTATTGCGAAGACAACAGTCAGTGGCAGCTTTAAGGATGCCCAGAATAAAGGCTTTCGTATCTTGGCAGGTTATATCTTTGGTAAAAATAAATCTCAGCAAAAAATTGCGATGACCGCCCCAGTTATTCAGAAATCTGAGAGTGAAAAAATCTCCATGACAGCTCCTGTTGTGATTTCACCGAATGAAAATAGAACATGGACGATGACTTTTAGCATGCCTTCAAAATTCACACTGGACACTTTACCCGTGCCTTTGGATAAAAGAATTAAAATTGAAAAAGTTGAGGAAAAGTTTGTTGCAGCTTTAACATTCTCGGGTTTTTGGAATGAATCAAAAAATGCAACGAAGGCCCAAGAGCTTAGTGATTGGCTGAAGGGATTTAAGGAATATGAACCAACATCGCAACCAATGTTTGCAGGATACAACCCACCTTGGACACTTCCCTTCTTACGCAGAAATGAAATGCTTATTGAGCTTAAACAAACCGAAGCCAAATAAAACCTAAGTTTATTGTCCTCAAATGTTTCAGGTTCAAATACAGATTTAAATTTGAGATTAATAGCTTTAAATTGCGCCATATTTATCATTTTATTTCCAAGAAAATCCGATCATTTTACACCACTAGATCTTATCTTGGGACTAGATTAAAATCTTTTTAAATGAGAAAATGAACTCCTTGCTGCCACTTACAGGATCGGAAATGAGTTTCATTATTAACACATCTGATAATTTGTTTTTAATATTTGAGAAACTTCCTGATGACATCAAGGGGAAAGCCCTGACTTGGTCGCCAAATTCAATAGAAGAGCGGCCCGCAACTTTAAAAGAATTAACCAGTCGCTTGTTAAAACGTCATCCCCTATCGGGACTTAATACTTCTCTTCTGGCGAAAAAACTAGTTAACTCGATTGTTCAAAAGGGTAAAGCAGAGATTGAATTTGAAAGACTTAAACAATACTTTGTCACTTTTGATGATTTAGTTTTTAACATTGAAAAAAAATTTATTCGCGTAAACTCTAATCTAAAACGACTTGTCTGGCTAGCGATGGCGAGCTCTGATAGGATTCCGGAAATTGAATCTGATGATCAATTCGTTGAGATTTCTCTTTTCTTTCATCACCTACTTTTAAGTGAGCGCTATTATGAAGGAAATGACTACTCTTTAG
>CANHJD010000190.1 GCA_947461145.1 Bacteriovoracaceae bacterium | reverse complement strand
TACTTTCCGGGTGGCAAAGTTGTTCATATTGGTTTTCAAGATCCTCCGAAACTCACGAAAGAGATGAAAGATGAAGAAGAGATTCTTGCTGTTTATAGAAAAGTGAGAGATGAAATTCATGAAGTGGTAAGGCGTTTGAAGGATTACTTATAAAATGAATATTCTAACTAAGCCGACAAGATTTTTGTTTTTTACCGGTAAAGGTGGTGTTGGGAAAACTTCACTCTCAACAGCTATTGCGATCAGGCTTGCTGATTCGGGTAAAAGAGTCTTGCTCGTGAGTACCGATGCGGCATCAAACTTAGATGAAATGCTGGGGATTGAACTTAAGAATAATCCGGTCGCTGTACCAGGAGTAGAAGGTTTATCTGTTCTCAATATAGATCCGGATAATGCTTCAGAATCTTATAGGAAGAGAGTTGTTGCTCAGCTAGATAATAGCGACGATAAGGCCATTGCGAAAGTTCGAGAAGAGCTTTCAGGGGCCTGTACAACAGAGATAGCGGCCTTCGATGAATTTGCGAGCTTGCTGGCCGATGATAAACCTGAATATGATCATATCATTTTTGATACGGCACCGACTGGTCATACATTAAGGCTTTTAAGTTTGCCGAAAGCATGGACGGGCTTTCTGAAAGATAATGATCGAGGTGCTTCTTGTCTGGGTCCTCATTCCGGGCTGACAATGCAGCAAGAAAGATTTGAGAGAGCTTTTAAATCACTTTCAAATCAAGCTCAGACCACTGTCGTTCTTGTTAGTAGAGCTGACAAGGGGGCGATCAATGAAGCGGCCAGAACTTCAATTGAGTTACATGATTTAGGTCTCGATAACCAGCGCCTCATTCTGAATGGAGTCTTCGAGGCAAAAAATCAAGATGATCCGGTGGCGCTATCCATAGAAAAACTTGGGAAGAAGGCCATAGAAGAAATGCCTTTAGCATTGGCACAATTGCCAAGGGATCAAGTTCCTCTTCGAACTTTCGATACAGTCGGCCTAAAGGCCCTAAGATCTTTATTAAATGATGATTCATCAATTCCAGTGAATGGAAATCAAGAGATTGAAGTTTCCTTACAGCGTCCAGAAGGTCTTGATACTCTCGCGGATCAGTTAGCACAAAATGAGCATGGGTTGATCATGGTGATGGGAAAAGGTGGAGTTGGAAAAACGACTATTGCTGCCGCACTTGCCATAGGCCTCGTTCAAAGAGGGAAAACCGTTCATTTGAGCACTACTGATCCAGCTGCTCACGTCTTTGGTGCCCTTAATGGAGAAATGACTGGCCTAAAAGTAAGTAAGATTGATCCTAAGGTAGAAACTCAAAATTATGTTGATAAGATAATTAAAACGAAAGGGGCGAAGTTAAATAAGGAAGAAAATGACCTTTTGATTGAGGATCTTCGCTCACCATGTACGGAAGAAGTCGCTGTCTTTCATGCCTTTTCAAAAATTGTAAGTGAGGCACAGAGTTCTTTTGTAGTACTTGATACGGCACCAACGGGACATTCACTACTTCTTATGGATGCAACAGGGGCCTACCATCGCCAGACCGTTCGTGATTTCAAAAAATTAGGAATTAGCAAGGTCCTCACTCCACTTATGCGTCTGCAGGACCCGGACTATACTAAAATAATTTTAGTCACATTGCCTGAAGTGACTCCTGTCTCTCAAGCAGCGGCACTTCAAGATGACCTTAGGCGCGCCCAAGTTGAACCATTTGCTTGGGTTATGAATAAAAGCCTTCTCGCTTCGGGAACTAAAGATCCAATACTATTAGCTCGAATGAATAGTGAGCAAAAACAAGTCGAGAGAGTGAAGTCAGGTCTTGCGAAGAAGATTTATGTTTTACCATGGCAAGCGACTCCTCCGATTGGTATTAGTGAGCTGTCGAAGCTTGTAAAAAAATAGAAACTACAGTTAGGAATAGTCTATCTCGGCATTTGAAAGACGTGATCAAGTAGGCCGTAATCAAAGTCCATCACAGTGCCAACCTCTTAAAGAGGTTATATAACCACTAAAAGTGGTTGACCTGAAAGGTGTTACCGATTATAATCTAGCAATGCTGGATAAAATCCTCGGCAGCGATACTGCCATGAAAATCATGTTGCATTTAGTTCATTATGGAGAAATCTATCCCACGGCCGTGGCAAATGATTACCAAATCTCCTTAAGCGGAGTACAAAAGCAATTTCAGCGTTTTGAAGAGGCTGGCATCTTAGTCTCAAAGCTTGTTGGTAAATCTCGTGTTTATTTATTCAATAAAAAGTCTCCAACTGTGAAGCCATTTATTGAATTAGTTAAGGTCTATTACAATGGACTTTCTCTAGAAGATAAAGAGCAACTCTTTGGAACTCGCAGAAGACCAAGAAGACCTGGAAAGCCTGTAATAAAAAAGGGACAAACTCTTGCAGATTAATTTTCAAGCTTGCAGTGAGAAAGAACTTTGGCAGTACGTTGCAGTTCATTTAAAAATTCGAGGAATAGACACAGTCCTTGTAGGCGGAGCTGTTGTCTCGATCTATTCCAAGGGGGCTTACCATTCAGGTGATTTAGATTTTGTGAAAACTAGTATGTTCGTAACAAAGCTTGAAGAGTCAATGAATGAGATTGGTTTTAATAAGCACGGAAGACATTATATTCACCCAGAATGTAAGCACATTTTCGTAGAATTTCCTGGAGGCCCACCACTTGGTATTGGTGATGACAATTCAATAATCCCCGATAAAGTTGAAGTTAGGGGAACGATTATAAAAATTCTCTCTCCAACAGATTGTGTGAAAGACCGGTTGGCCTCATATATTCATTACAAAGCACCGGAAGGTTTAGATCAAGCAGTTTTGGTTGCTAAAAATCAGAATGTGAATTTAAGCAAAATTAAAAATTGGTGTAAAAATGAAAAAGCTGATTGGGCCTTCGCTGAATTTCTTAAAATGCTTAAAAGTGAATAGGTGATAGAATTGAGTATGACCACTCAAAATCTCGATTCTCTAGTAGAAAATCATTTAAATCTCCAGGTCAAAATTTCATATCCTGGGCATCACGATTTTCTTATTCGCCATGGATTGAATCAGTGTGCTCGTATTCTTGACGTGGGCTGCGGAAATGGCACTTTTGTCGCCCAACTGGCCCAGGATCATCCCTTGATTCAGTTTGTTGGCATTGATAAACGCAGGCACTGTGTGGAGAGTTGCCAAAAGTTTATCCGCGAGAATTTGGCCTTCCTGCAAGTGGATATGTTTTCTCGTGATAGTACTTTTGATTTTTCCCAGTTTGATGGGGTGCTTATGCGCTACTTCTTACTTCATGTGGATCACTCGCAAAAAATCCTAGAAATTTTTAAAGCAAAATCCAAAAAATCAGCTCGCTTTTGGGTGATTGATCTCGATTGGTCAAAGTTTAATTGTACCCCTCACTCCGAGACATTTCTAAAGCTAACAAACCTTGTTCAAGACTTTTGCTCAAAGATTTCCAAAGATTCCATGGGAGGGCAAAAGGTCTTCTCCTTGCTTCAGAAATTGGAATTTCAAAACATTCATGTGGAACATATTCCCTTCACCACAAAAACGATCCCCATGGAAGACTTTGTTCTTTATTTAAAGCAAGAGGTCCTCTGTTATTCCATTATGAGTGGCAGAGCGCAGAATGATCCTGAGACATCCGATATTATCCGCTTTATTGATGAAGAGGT
>CANHJD010000189.1 GCA_947461145.1 Bacteriovoracaceae bacterium | reverse complement strand
TCTTGAAACCCGAAGGTCTCAAAACTTTTAATCATATTCAATTTTCAAAGAGCAAACTTCTCGACCTGAGCGTTAACTCAGCTTTAAAACAAGTTCAAATGCCGTGAAGTGTTTTGGGATAATATTTATTCTCTAAAACTTCGTCAAGGGATTTTCTTTTTTATTTTTTATGGACTATTTTTCCCCATATTCTCCATAAATATCCACTATTTAACCCTTTAGACTGAAGCCTGCCTTTTCAAGAGCTTGGACGACTTTCTGCTCTAAATCTTTGATCATTTCAGGTGCTAAAGTTTTTTCTGAATCTTCAAATACTGTACGAATTGATACGGCTTTTTGAGTTTCATTCATCACAAATACATCAACCACTGACTTCGATTTAATTTCTTTTTGCTTCAAAGAGCTTAATGCAGCTAAAACTGAAGCCGCCGGTGCTGATTTGTTAATCACCACCGTGAAATCACATGAAGAAGAAGGAAATTTAGAGAGAGGAGAATACTTTGTTTTATCTTTTATCTCTCGTGACTCCAAATCAGTTAGATCAATTACAGCAAGAGAAAGAAATCCTTTCATTTTAAAATTCTTCAACACAAGAGGGTGAACTGTTGTGGCGGCACCAATGTACTTACCCATTACTTGAACATTTAAATACTCATGCGGATGAAGCCCGGCCCAATCAGAAGGCATTACTGGATTAGCAAATTTATCATTTTTAGGACCTAAATTTGCAGTGATGTTGAGACAAGCGAAGAGCTTCTCAATAGTATTTACCAATTCAAGGAAGGATGTTTTTTCTTTAGAATAAACACCAATGACTAATTGGCTTCTTTCCTTGTCAAAATCTAAATAGCTACGACCAAGCTCAAAAAATGAGAAGGCATCGTAATGTTTTTGGTTGTGAGAGGCGATCTCTATTGCAGATGGAATGATTGAAGGTCTCATTCTATCGTGCTCAACAGAAATCGAGTTAACTAAAACAAGATTGTCATTTGCTATAGGCCACAATGATTTCTTTAATAGCTCAGGTCCTGTTAAAGGGTAAGTCATCACTTGTAGACTCTGACCTTGATAGACCATAAAGTCCTGAATCTTTCGATGGAACTGTTTTACGATTGAAAGTCGAACTGGCTTTACAGGTAACATTGGGGAAACAGGAGTAATATTATCATAGCCAATCATTCGACCAATTTCTTCTACAAGGTCAGCTTTGCAGTAGATATCCTTTGTCGTTCTGTAGCAAGGAATAGTGACTTCAAAAACAGAATCTTTATCCGCAACTTTAAAGTCTAGACGTGAAAAGATGTCGATAACTCTTGCCTTTGGTATTTCCATGCCAAGTGAAGAATTAATTTGCTGATGAGAAATAGAAAGAGTCAAAGGTTTTGAAAGCTTTTCTTCGTTAACAAATTTTTCAACTGCTCCTATGATTTTAGCTTCTGGGCAAAGCTCTGTTATAAGCTGAACTAATCTTAAAAGAGTTCGATAACACTGATTAGTATCAAGAGTTTTTTCGTATCGCTGAGAGGAATCTGTTCTGAGGCCTAAGCGTACTGAGGTTTTTCTAACTTCTGGAGCTTCCCAGTTGGCAACTTCAAGGAAAATTTTTGTTGTTTGCTCACTTACACTAGCTTCTGCACCACCCATAAGGCCCGCTAGAACCAGAGGCTTAGCTTGATCAAAGATCATTGTATCAGTAGGAATAATTTCGCGTTTCGCTTCATCGAGAGTTGTGAAAGTAAGACCCTGCCCAGCTCGTTTAATAATAACGTTATCGCCCGCAATCTTCTCACGATCAAAAATATGATTCGGAATCCCCAATTCAATCATGACATAGTTACTAATATCGACAATTAGGTTAATTGAACGTAAACCTACTGACTCAAGTCGTGTTTTCATCCAATCTGGAGTTGCAATCATTTTAATATTATCGATCGACAGACCATAGTAACCCAAACAAGAAGAGGATGGATCAACATTCACTTTCACAGGAGAAGCTCCCCCAGAGATCTTTGATTCAATATTTTTTTGCCAATTTTCGAGGTAAGGATTTTTTAACTCTTTTTGGTGAGAAGCTGCAAATTCACGGGCCAAGCCGAGAAATCCCCAAAGATCAGGTCGGTGAGTTAGGGACTTATTATCCACATCTAAAATCACATCTGATTCTAAATTTAAATAAACTGGAAGTGGAGTTCCTGGAATAACATCCGTACGCAACTCCATGAGTCCACCCTTGCCTTCACCGAGACCCAGCTCAGTTTCAGAACAAAGCATACCATCTGACAAGATGCCTCGAATTTTTTTAGGCTCCAAGGTCATTCCATTTGGAAGAGTTGTCCCAATCGGTGCGTAAGGGACTTTAAGGCCTGGACGAACATTTGGAGCACCACAAACAACCTCTTTTAAATGACCACCACCATAATCAAAAGTGACTAAATTGAGCTTGTCGGCTTCAGGGTGTGGCTTGAGGGATTTAATTTCAACACAAAGAATAGCTTTGAGATTATCACCTTTTACGATGACATCTTCAACTTCTGCCGTGGCAAGAGTAAAAAGAGAGCCCAACTCTTTTGGAGGTAAATCAGGGATTTCAACAAAGTCTTTGATCCAATTAAGTGAGATAAGCATATAAATTCCTAAAAAGTTTTAAATTGAGAGTTGAAACGAAGGTCACCAGAATGGATGTGGCGAATATCATCAATGCCATATCTCATCATGACCAATCGATCGAGTCCTAGGCCAAAAGCAAAACCATTGTACTTTTCAGCATCGATACCACCAGATTTAAGGACGTTTGGATGAACCATTCCACACGGAAGAAGTTCGACCCAACCAACGTGCTTACAAACGGAACACCCCTTCCCACCACAAATAAGACACTTGATATCTAATTCAAAGCCAGGCTCAACGAATGGAAAAAAACCAGGGCGAAGACGAACTTCAACTTGTTTTTTAAAAATTTCAGTCAAAAGAGTTTTCATGAAATAGATTAGGTTTCCTACTGAAACGTTCTCACCAACCATCATTCCTTCTAATTGATGAAAGACCATTTCATGGGAGGCATCAGTTCTTTCACAGCGGAAGACTTTACCAGGACCTACAAAACGGAAAGGAGGCTTGCGCTCTTTCATGCCGCGAACTTGAATTGTAGATGTGTGAGTCCTTAAAAGGTGTTTTTTATCTGCAAACCAGAAAGTATCCTGCATATCACGAGCTGGGTGCGTTGCAGGAATATTTAGGGCTTCAAAATTATGGAATTCATCCTCAATATGGGGACCATCGAGAACCTCAAAGCCCATGGAGATGAAAATATCTTCAATTTCCTGCTGAATAATAGTTACTGGATGAAGACCAGAGGCCTGAAGGCCTTTTTCTAAAATAGAATCAGTAAGGGAGAAATCAATTTTATTAGTTTCTAAACTCTGATTGATTTCAGCAACTTCTAGCTCAACCATTTTGGCAGAAACAAGTTCTTCAATCGTATTTTTTAATTCATTGGCCTTGGCCCCTAAGGTCCTCTTCTCATCGGGAGTGGCGTCCTTGAGACCTTTCATGACATCGGCCAATGGCCCTTGCTTTCCAATGTATTTAGCTTTCAGATTTAGTAAGTCTGCAACTTTCTGGATAGTTGTAAGTTCTGACTTAAAATTATCGAGAAGATTCTCGAGTATTTTCATGGGGTTCCTTTTGAT
>CANHJD010000188.1 GCA_947461145.1 Bacteriovoracaceae bacterium | reverse complement strand
GTCGATAGCGGTGAGGAAATACCCAGTAACATCTCGAACCTGGAAGTCAAGCTCACTTGCGGCGAAGGTAGTGCCAGGGGAACTTGGTGTCAGAATAGCAAGATGCACCCTCCATTTTATAAAAAAAGCCCTCGAAAGAGGGCTTTTTTGTTATGGAGATATGTTTTTGATCGTCGAACATTTCCGCCTCATTAAGCGGTTTCTTTTTTTACTTATTCCTTATTCCATTCTTAGAATTGGTTATCTCTTTTATCATTTCGATCTTTATAGGCAGATTGATAATTCTGATATTTTTCTAAGTTTGTTTGAAGGTATACGTTTTGATATTGCTGCCATTTGCTTACTTAATCTTCCTGTTATTTTTCTAGCTCTTATTCCGAGCAAAAATTCAAAGTTTAATTTTTTAGAACGTTTTCTTTTTGTCCTGCTTAATTCGATTGGTTTTCTTGCGTCTGTTGTTGATTATGAGCTTATTTCCTTTACTGGAAAGAGGCTGAGTTTTGATTTGTTTTTGATCAGTGATGATATTTGGGATCAGTTGCCCCAGTTGGCCATTTATTACTGGTATTTTCCATTTGTTGTTATTCTTTTGGGATTTTCTTTTTATTTATTTGATAAGAAGTATTTCATTCTAAATTTTTCAAAGAAAAATTTAAAGTTTAGATTGCTTTCATCCGTGATCTTGCTCTCCGGGTCTTTTGTAGGAATTAGGGGAGGGCTTCAGCATAAATCAATCAGTATTCAATCTGCATTTACACAAGGGAAGAATGAGTTAGGCCATCTGGTCTTGAATACCCCTTATCATTTTCTAAGAACGTTAAAGAATAAAACTCAAAATGAAGTGAAATTTTTTAAAGCCGATGATGTTGCCATCGATATTATTAAAAATCGTAGAAATCTCAATTCGGGGACTTTTTCAAAGGATAAGAAGAATATTGTTCTTATTATTCTTGAAAGCTTTTCTCTTGAATATCTTGAGGCCGGATATGCTCCATTTCTTTCGGAGTTGATTTCGAAGTCCTTATATTTTCCTCATCATTTGGCCAATGGCCGTCGTTCTATTGAATCGCTTCCTTCTTTATTGTGTGGATTGCCTTCCTTATTGGATGAACCAATAAGTAAGTCGATTTTTCAAGGTAATAAGTTTGTCTGTATGCCTAAGATCTTAAAAGAGATTGGTTATACTAATTATTTTTTTCATGGCGGGGCCAAGGGAACAATGGGGTTTGAGTCTTATACTCTCTCAAGTGGTTTTGATCGTTATTTTTCAAAGGAGGACGATCGCTCGGGTGAATATGATGGGACTTGGGGAATATATGATGGGCCTTATCTACAATTTGCTGCTGATGAAATTAGCAGCATGCCACAACCATTCCTGGCCGGAATTTTTACATTAAGTTCACATCAGCCTTACTCTGTACCAAAATCATTGAGAGGCAAATTTCCTAAAGGCACCTTAGAAATACATGAAAGCATTGGTTATACAGACTATGCTTTAAAAAAATTTTTTGAAAAAATCCAAAATCAACCATGGTTCTCAAATACTGTATTCTTCATTACTGCTGATCATGCTTCAAAGCTTGAAAGTAAAAAATTTCAAAATTTGGTAGGTAATTATCGTGTTCCATTTCTAATTTATGCTCCAGGTCAGAAACTTCCTAAAGTGGAAGTTAATAAAGTTTCACAACATTCGGATATTCCGAGGACGATGCTTGAATGGTCGGGAATGAAGCCTGAAGGGATGGCGGCGACAGCGGTTGACTTGCTTAGCAGTGATATAGGTGGCGCCCTTAACTACGTATCTGGAAGAGAATATATCTTTGTAACTGGAAATGATGTGCTCCGCCTAGCAAAGGACGGAGTTCAAAAAAAATATAAATACGATTGGGAGACAGGATCTATCGAACTTGTCGGGAATTCCAGTGATCCCATTTTAAAGGCCTATTTGCAGTATTTTATAAATGGCCTCATCAAAAATAATTTGTCCATATATCGCTAAGCCCAAAAGATTGCCACGATTGCCTCCTCAAGTTAGACTAAAGTATTAGTTTTATTCAAAAAATGAGGTTGTCATGCAGCCATTGGCTTCGCATATTGATGTAAATTCAAATGAGTTTCAGATTAATGCTGAATTTAATCGTGGACTCGCTAATGAACTAAAAAAACGAATTGAAAAAGCTCGTCTTGGTGGTGGAGAGGATGCCGTTAAAAAGCATAAGGCCCGCAAAAAACTTCCACCACGTGAAAGAATAGAAAAAATTCTTGATCTTGGATCACCCTTTCTCGAGCTATCTGCTCTAGCAGGTGAGGGTGTTTATGATGAAGAGGTTCCGAGTGCTGGTATTGTGACAGGCATTGGTCTTGTTCACGGTATTGAGTGTTTATTTGTGGCCAATGATGCCACAGTAAAAGGTGGTACCTATTTTCCACTCACAGTTAAAAAGCATTTAAGAGCGCAAGAAATTGCAATTGAAAATAAATTGCCTTGTATCTATATCGTTGATTCAGGTGGTGCCTTCCTTCCAAAGCAAGATGAAGTTTTTCCTGATAAAGAACATTTCGGAAGAATCTTTTTTAATCAGGCCAACATGTCTTCATTGGGGATTCCGCAGATTGCAATTGTTTGTGGTTCTTGCACTGCTGGTGGGGCCTATGTTCCCGCCATGAGTGACGAGACTGTGATTGTTAAAGGTAATGGAACTATTTTCTTAGGTGGACCTCCACTCGTAAAAGCAGCAACAGGTGAAGAGGTAAGTGCCGAAGATTTAGGTGGAGCTGATGTTCATACTTCAAAGTCTGGGGTCGCCGATCATTTTGCTGAGACTGAAGAGGATGCTCTTGAGCATGCTCGTCACATTGTTGCGACTTTAAATTATCGTCCTAAACATCCTGGAAAATTTATAAAAAAAGAGGTCATTGCACCTCTTTATAAAGCGGAAGAAATTTACGGAATCGTTCCTCAGGATACAAGAAAGCCCTTTGATGTAAGAGAAATAATTGCACGTCTTGTTGATGGCTCTGAATTTCAAGAATTCAAAGAGAGATATGGAAATACACTCGTTACGGGGTTCGCAAAAATTCATGGCTACATGGTGGGTATTGTTGCCAATAATGGAATTTTATTTTCGGAATCATCTCAAAAAGCTGCACATTTTGTTGAGTTATGCGGACAGAGAAAAATACCTCTCGTTTTTCTTCAGAACATTACTGGATTTATGGTTGGTAAACAGTATGAAAATGAAGGCATTGCTAAGCATGGTGCGAAGTTTGTGACTGCGGTATCTACAGTAAAAGTTCCAAAGTTCACAATTGTAATAGGAGGATCTTTCGGTGCCGGAAATTATGGCATGTGCGGAAGGGCCTTTAGCCCAAGATTTCTTTTTATGTGGCCGAACTCCAGAATCTCAGTCATGGGTGGGGAACAAGCAGCAAACGTTCTTGCGACAGTGAAGCAGGATGGTCTCAAAGCATCTGGCAAAGTGCTCATGTCAGAGAAAGAATTGGCCGACTTTAAGCAACCCATTTTAGATAAATATGAAAAAGAGGGATCGCCCTACTATTCATCTGCAAGATTATGGGACGACGGTGTAATTGATCCTTCTCAAACAAGAGACATTCTTGGTCTTTGTTTAAGTGTCTCTCACAATGAAGAATTTAAAGACCCTCAATGGGGCGTTTTTAGGATGTAATGAT
>CANHJD010000187.1 GCA_947461145.1 Bacteriovoracaceae bacterium | reverse complement strand
GGAGAAGGCGGCTTTTTCTCTCCAAAGAATAGACTCTGGAAGAAGTTTTGTTCCATCAAAGGCCTTACGCAAAATCCACTTTCCCATGCCTGTGGTATTCATTTTAAATTCAGGATTTATTTCCATGACTGTTCGGACAAAATCTAAATCACCAAAAGGAACACGCGCCTCTAAAGAGTTGGCCGCAATACAGCGATCCGCTCGAAGCACATCATACATAAAAAGCTCATCCACTCGCTTTTTAGCTTCTTGCTGAAAAGCCTCAGCTGATGGAGCAAAATCCGTATACTTATAACCAAAAATTTCATCAGAAATTTCACCTGTCAGAACAACTTTAATATTGGTTTTTTCACGGACATATTTACTAACAAGATACATGCCAATTGAGGCACGAATGGTTGTAATATCCCAAGTCTCCAAATACCAAATCAATTTATCTAAAACATTTAAGGTATCATCTTTATTGAAATAAACTTCATGATGGTTAGATTTAATATAATTTGCAACTGTTCGAGCATAATAGATATCAATCGGATTATGATCGAGACCCACTGAAAAAGTGGTAATTGGCTTTTTCAAAATATCATTTGCAATTGCACATACGAGACTTGAATCTAGACCACCAGATAATAAAAATCCAACTGGTACGTCTGCAATAAGGCGCTTGCGGACACCTTCAATGAGTTTTTCTCTAATATCTTTAAGATGAGATTCAAGTGGCTTTGAACTGTAAGCTGTCACTGTCGTGAGATCGGTATAGGGAGCAAAGTGCTCTCCATCAAAGTAATGCCCAGGAGGAAATGCTTCTACCTTCTCACAAAATGGAGTCAGAACTTTCACTTCTGAAGCAAAGAGGATTTTATTTTCTGAAGTATAACCATAAAAAAGGGGGCGAATTCCAATAGGATCTCTGCCGGCCATCAGTTTTTGTTTTTCATGATCCCAAATAACAACAGCAAATTCAGCATCAAGCTGTTGGCAAAGTCTGGCCATACCTAACTCATGAAACATCGGAACTAAAACTTCGCAGTCAGATTGAGATTTAAAATCATAAGAGTTTTCATAAATTGATTTTAATTTTTCGTAGTTATAAATTTCTCCGTTACACATCACAACGTTGCCATATTTTTCATCCACAAATGGCTGGTGACCTTTTTGAGTTGGATCCATGATGGCCAAGCGGTGAAAGCCGAAAGTCACTTTGTCTTCAATTTTGAGAATTTCAGTATCATCGGGCCCGCGATGGCGAAGAAGGTTGAAGACTGTCTCAAAGTCTTTGAGTTCAGAAGAATTCCCTGAGTAAGCAATAAGTCCGCACATACTTAAATCCCGATGACCCGAGGGATTCATTTCCCAAGAAGGCCATCTTCATTTTACCTTGTAAAATGGGGGTTCCTGAGAGGGCGAATTTTGCCTAGCTATCTAGCCTGATATTTTGAATTTTTTGAGATCTTCAGAAGCTAATTTTCGGGCCCGTTCTCTGGCCATCACTAGATTAATGGGTCGGTGGGCAGGCTCTTCTATTTCAACCTTTGACCCTACGTATTCTTTTGTCCAGACGTTAACAATTTTTATAGTGACGAAGTAGGAATTAGACCCTGATTTATAACCATACTCCTCCAGGGCGACAAATTGTCCGGCCTTGGAAACTCCTAAGGTATCTATCCGGTTATGTTGACCAGCAAAAGCAGAAGTGGTCAGGCCTAGAAGCAAAATAAACATTATTTTCATAAGCATAGAAACCCCTTTGCCATTAGGTAAGCAAGCCATGGGCCATCCTGAAATCATGATTCCGACGACTTGGCGTTTTAAATCCGGCCTTTCTCTTTCGGCCGTCGACCATTTAGACAAAGGGACGCTTCTATTTTCGAAGGAGTATTGGTAATTTTGGGATTCAATATTCATGCTTTTGGAGAACTTATGCACCCATTTGAGTCCCATATTCGTAATGTTCCAGATTTTCCTAAAGAAGGAATTATCTTCAAAGATATTACCCCACTGCTTCAAGAGCGATTTAATGAAGTAATTGAGGCAATGGCGCGGACTATTAACTGGGACGAAATCGATTATGTTGTGGGTATTGAATCAAGAGGGTTTATTCTAGGAGCTGCCATGGCCACCCTTAAGGGTAAAGGCTTCATCCCAGTTAGAAAAAAGGGCAAACTGCCCCCTCCCGTGATCTCTGAATCTTATGCACTGGAGTATGGAACCGATACACTGGAAATGATCATCAACTCAAAACCAGGACGAGTGGTCCTCGTCGATGATGTTCTAGCGACAGGTGGAACATTGAATGCCGTGATGAATCTTTGCCATAAAAATAAATTTGAAGTGAAGGCACTCTCCCTTCTTATTAACCTGACTTTTTTAAATAAGTTTACTGAAGATGGGCATCCAGTTCATTCCGTCATCAATTACTAAACTCTTTTAATAAACCCAAAATCGATTACACTTCTAGTATGTGGATCATTTTGGGTTTTTTATTTTCGCTCCAAGTTCAGGCACTTGAGTCTTTTGAAAGACTCAAAGACGTCAAAATACTTAAAGTCTTGGATCAAAATATTGTTCTTATTAATCGTGGACTCGAAGATGGTCTGACGGTGAATTCACACGCAAAATTTACTCAAGAAAGCGAAGGCTATGCGGCCAGGGCGATTTGTGTCAAAACAAGAAGTGAAACTTCCTACTGGAAACTTTATCGTATTCCTTTTTCTGAAATGATTTCCAAGGATCTTCCTTACACCCTGGTAGGCATGGCCGACAGTGAAATCCCCTCGCCACTATCGTCTTTAAGAAATAGACCCCTTAAAGTCTATGATCCAGAGACGAAGAAAAAAGAAGCTCCCTCTGAAGATCCTTTCGCAGTAAAGAGTGATCTCCCTGGACAGCTAACTGAACGAGATCTCATTGAAACAGTTGCGCCAGAGAGGCGAAGATTATTTTCTGAGCAAACTTTTAATCGTGATCAACTTCAAAAAGATTTAGCTGACTATAGAGTTTCTGTTTTTGCTTCACCATTTACCCGGCAGTCCATCAATGAGGGAGAAAGTTATCGCTACGGCCTGCGAGCAGGTAATGTGGCTTCAAAGTACAGGCTTACAGGACAATTTGAGCAGCAACAAACAAAACTAAAAGATCCTCTCACCAAAGAGGAAGTCTCAACTCGAAACACTAATGCCCAAGCACAATTTGTGATTCACCGATTAACACCGGCCTCTTCCTCCCTCAGTTTGGTAATGTTTAACTCTCAGCGATTTAGTGAGCTCGCTACTCCGAAGTCTCATTGGCAAATCGGACCGATGGGCTTTACCTGGCACTTGTTTGAAAATAAAACTTGGGAGTATTTTGACCTCAGTTATGTTCCACTTTATGACATTCGAGTGACAGATATTGTCGACTCAACAACAGGACTAACGACTCAAGAGAAGGTAAATGGTCTTCGCCATGGATTTAGGCTTGGTGTAAAAACAAAGATTAATGAGCGAGTCGCTTTTGAAAATCTCCTATGGGTTCGCCCTTATCAAGATCTTGCCTCATGGAAAGTGGAAACAGATAACTTAAATTTAACTAACGATTTAAAGTTTATTTTTAATTTAAGCCAGAGACTTTTTTTTGATTACAACCTTGTCTACCAATACGATTCACTTTGGAAGACTCTGAATGGTTTGCCAAGCTCCAATACAATTAATTCACTCAATGTCAGATATGATTTTGATCT
>CANHJD010000186.1 GCA_947461145.1 Bacteriovoracaceae bacterium | reverse complement strand
GGTGAAATTTCTGATGAAATTTTTGGTTATAAGTACACTGATTTTGCTCCATCAGCTGAGGCTTTTCAGCAGGAAGCTAAAAAGCGAGTCGATGAGCTTTTTATGTATGATGTGCTTCGAGCGGATCGCTGTATTGCGGCCAACTCTTTGGAGGCGCGAGTTCCTTTTGGTGATCTGGACTTTGTCCGAACTGTCATGGAAATAAATCCTGAATTTAAAATGAATACCACAGGCATGGGAAAGTGGATTTTGCGTAAGGCCTTTGATGGAACAAAACTTCTTCCAGAGTCTATTCTTTGGAGAGAAAAAGCCGCCTTCTCCGATGCTGTTGGGCACTCCATGGTGGATTATCTGAAAGAGTATGCTGAATCAAAATATACCGAGCAGGAACTGGTCCAGGCCAAAGAGAAATATCCTTATGGAACGCCTTTTACTAAGGAGTCCCTGCTTTATCGAGATATTTTTGAAAAACATTTTAAAGGACAATCCCATTTGATTAAGGATTTCTGGATGCCGAATAAGGAGTGGTCAAACTGTAATGTGACTGACCCATCGGCGAGAGTCCTTCCAAATTATGGTAAGTCGGGAACCTAATTACATCCCGACTGCCTTGAGTGCCTCTTCAACAATTGTGCAGGTATCTGAACTGAGATTTTGACATTCTTTTTTAAGGGCAATTCTATAATCTTTGAAGTCAGAGTTTTCACTTAAACGTTTCGTCATTACTGCATAAAAAAGTTTTCCCGCCTCTTCAGGTCCAATAACTGAAATCACAAGTGCGGCCATTCTGTTAGGAATCCCACTTAATACATGAACACCACAATTATCGTTATCCTCATTTGGAATACAGCCAGTTCCCAGCTTTTGATATCTCGGTAATTTCAGATCATTCATGTGTCCTGGTTGTGCATAAAGACCTTTCGAGGGATCCATCATGTCTCTTAAGGCATGGGCCCTTTCTGCGTACTCACCAAAAAGAATCGTATTGCCAATAAGATAAGGATTTTTAGGATTGTTATGGCGCATATTAATGATGATCCCAAAAACATCTGCAAGATGTTCATTGAGAGCACCACTTTGAGCTCTGTATTTTAGATTCGAGGTGGTTTGAATGACTGCATGAGTGTATTCATGGCCTACAACATCAAGGGCCTTTTCAAAATTATCCAGACCTTTCTTATCTCCTGCGCCGAAAATAAATCGTGTTTCTACCCAAGCTGCATTTTCTTTTGTTCCAAAAAAATCATAAAGAGTAAATTTGCTCACATTCACGGATGCTTGAATAGGTGAGCCTTTGTTATCCCAGCTCTTCCTTTCAAATTCCTCAGCGTAGTAATCCCTCACTTTTTCCAAATTATCATTAAGGGATTTGGCCGTTTTAGGAAGAAGAAGAGCTTTCTTTTCACCATCTTCCATCACGAGAATGCCTGGCCTTAGTAAGGAAATAATTTGTGGCAGAAATCTCGCATCATAAATCTTAATAGTTCCATTCTCATTGGCGATCGCGGATTGAACTAAAAGTGTAAAGCCAAGAGCAAGATATGAAAGTTTCATAGTAGAGTCCTCATTTAAGGGGATCTATTAGCATGGAAGCTGATTCTAAGTGAGCTCAACTGTAAAAAGGATAGGGAATTGGCACAAAAAAAAAGCGCCCTTTAAAGGGCGCTTTTAGCAGTTATTTTGAGGGTTTAAATGTCTCAAAGGTAGAAACCGGAAGGTCGTAGCCTTCAAAATAATGATGGCCCCCTAAGACTCCAAGTGTTTTCTCATCCAATTTAAAAACTTGAGAGAATCCTTTGGTTTCTTTTAAGCATCGACCAGTATGAGACCAAGTAGAAAGATGAAGATCAAGGTCATAAATATGAGAAACATATTCATAGGCCATTGGACCAGTTTTAAACATGCCACCAAAAACATAGAGGTGATTATTAATGACTTCAGCAGCGGGAGCAAAAGTCGGAAAAGGCATCGGACTTAATTCTTGAGCAAATCCAGTCAGTGGATCAATTGATGTGACATTACTTAACAACTCAAAATGGCTTGCTCCTTGACCAAGACCACCAACGAGAACAATCTTTCCCTCGTATTCCATACCCGTTAAAGCACGACGGACGGGTGAGGGAAGCTTGTAGCTTGCGAGTTCAATTTTTTCTGTTTTTAAATCAAAAATTTCAATCGTATCAAGAAAAATTCCATCTAAATCGTTTTCAAATTTAGGCGTTGAGTTCCATCCACCAGCAATATAGATTTTGTCTTCAATTTTTACGGCGACATTTGACGAGCGGGGAGAGAGAAGATTTCCAATAGTTTCCCACTTATTATTAACGATATCGTAGCGATCAATCTGAGTTAAAGACTTCCACTTTGGTTTATGATCTGCAGAGTAAGCAAATCCTCCAAAAGCATAGAGATAGTTTCCGTGAGCTGCAAGCTGAAAGCCATGGGCTTTTACTGGTCTCGGAGCAAGCTCAGTCCAGGTATTTGCCTCAATGTCATACGCAATAAGAATATCAGTGAATGATTCAGGTGGATAAGTGTGCTCTGCTCCTTGATGACCTCCGGCCATATAAACTTTTCCCTGATGAGCAATGGTTCCAAAAGAAGAGCGAGGATTACCGATAAAAGGCGCCTTAAGTGATTGTTTAATCGCTGTTTGACCAGAAAATTGTGGAGAGTAAAAATCAGCGTCGCTCGTTCGATCTTCTGGAATAAGAGAAATCCATTCACCCTTTAATATTTTATAAAGGCGGAAGTTGCCTGTTTTATTAGAAGCAAATGCGACGGAATTATCAGGGAGAAATGTCGGGGCCATTTCATCCTTCAAATCATTCGTTACCTGAATTGTTACACCCGAAGTTCTGTCAGTGATAAAGATATTCCAATTTCCCTCTGACTTAGAAGTATAAGCAATCCATCTTTCATCAAAGGAAAGGGCAGGAGACATTCCTTCCGCAATTATCCTTTTTGTGTTCTCTGTCCGATCATAGAAAACAATTTCTTTTTTACTCATATTATTTCGTTGGTAAACAACAAAACTTCCATCAGATGATGGGCGAGGGAAAAATGATTCTTCAGATTCATCAAGAATTTTTGCCTGATCTAGTGTGTAGTCTAAAAGACCTTCACCTTGGCGAGTGACCTCAGCTTCGCGATCAAAAAAATAAACTGTATTTTTTCCTTTAGATCCTGGAGCAGAATAAAAAATAAATCTTCCGTTCCTTGAGAATTTTGGATGAAGGATCATTCCTTTCTGAGAAGAATGAAATCGTTGGGTCAAATTCTTGCTCAGATTTTTATAGGTAATGTGAAGATCATTTTGTGATGGGCCTTCGACGTAAACTACCTCTTGACCATCAGGAGTAAGGTCTGGATAGAGCGCCCATTCTTTTGAGCTCGCATCATTAATAATTCTAGTCACAGAAGCATCTTCAGACTGATGAATCACTAACTTGCTCTCTTTATCTTCTTTCATATAAACAAGATCAGCGCTTGCCATTTGGCTGAAAAAAAGGCCGAGCAAAATAATCGACTTCATAAGATCCTTTGGATGATTTAACCAAATAATCATATCGGAGGGGAATTAAGGGATCAAACTAATTCACTTGGAAGGTCTGCGTAATATCATCTTTTTCCCAATATCGTTGAGGAAAAATTAAGGTTAGAATCTTACATGGTCCGCGCTTACCGAACGCACTTTCAACAACTTTCACCGAATGTAAAAATCTTTC
>CANHJD010000185.1 GCA_947461145.1 Bacteriovoracaceae bacterium | reverse complement strand
GATCTTAATATACCTGCTCATATCAAACGTAAGGGTGGTCTATCTGAAGAACAATTCAATAAGGTTATTGAAAAGATAGAGACTATTTACTCTCCTATCGTTTCTAACATGGGTGGAACACTTGAAATCGCCCGTAAATGGGAAGATGGTACTGTGAATGCGAATGCCACTCGTAATTTTTCAATTTGGCACGTGAACATGTACGGCGGTCTTGCTCGTCATGCAACTATTACTGAAGATGGATTTGCCCTTGTTCTTTGCCACGAAATCGGTCACCACCTTGGTGGAGCTCCAAAAGTAGGAATGCTTTTTAATCGCTGGGCTTCAAATGAAGGTCAAGCAGATTACTACGCTGCACTTAAATGTCTTCGTAAAACATTCCTTAACGACGATAATGCAACTGTTGTTGCAACTTTAAATGCTCCAGAGATTCTTATCAACTCTTGCTCTAAACAGCATAAGAATAAAGATGATAAAAACATCTGTATCCGCACAGGAATGGCAGGTGTTTCAGTTTCTAATCTTTTTGCCTCAATGAGAAACTCTGCTCCAGCAAATTTTGAAACTCCAGATACTAAAGTTGTGACTAAAACTGATGACGCTCACCCCGCCTATCAGTGCCGTTTGGATACATATTTCCAAGGGTCAATTTGTGAAGTTGCGATGAATGATGAAGTTTCACAAAAAGATGAAGTGACAGGAACTTGCCACAAGTCTAACGGTCACAAAATTGGCTTACGCCCACTTTGCTGGTTTAAACCAAAAAATTAATTTTAAGTGCTATTTAAAAAAATTAAAGGCGCAGGAAACTGCGCCTTTTTTTATATCTTCTGAATGATACTGGATTTTTCAAAACGTACTTTTTTCACCTGTGCATACTTATCACTTTCATCTCTATAGCCTAGAGCAACAGCTGCAACGGTTTGATAGTCTGAATTTTCAAGACCTAAAATTTTATCATAGGCCTTTGGATCAATCCCTTCCATTGGAACTGTATCAATACCTAGAAGAGCAGCGGTTTCAAGCATAAAGCCCATCGCAATATATGACTGACGATGATTCCAGGCAGACACATCTTCTGGAGTTCTAGTTTCAACGATATTTTTAATCATCATGTTTTGAAAGCCAATTAAACTTTCTGCATTTTGACCTCTTACTTGGGCAATTCTTTCAATAAAGTGCTTAATATAAGTTTCAGAGATCTTTTTTAATGTTGTAAAAACGACGAAATGGGAGGCATCAGTTACCTGTTTTTGTCCCCAAGATATCGGAAGCAATTGCTCACGAATCACTTTGTTTTCAACAATTAGAAATTTCCATGGCTGAAGGCCATAAGAGGAAGGCGATAAAAGCAGGGACTGCTCAATAACACTCCAATCTTCAGCAGAAATTTTTTTATTTGGGTTAAACACCTTCGTGGCGTATCTCCACTCTAACTTTTTTAATATGTCTTGGGCTTCTAGTTTCATGGCTACTCCTTATTAATGGCCTAAGGTTACGCATGACAGGAGACGTAGACAAGTGTCTAAGATTTAGACACTGCCTGAAACAAATACAAACGATGGGGTAGAAAGGAAGTCATTACAACAACTTAGCCTTTCCAATCATGGCATTGCCCTTGCTTAATAGAATGCACAGGGGAAAACAATATGAAGAAAGATCAAAAGAAAAGCATCATTACTATCAGCATCGGCCTTTTGGCCCTGATCGGTACTTATAATGCACTCATGATCAACTCAGCTTCGCTTCTTTCTGGAACAGATGCAAAAAAATTTAAGAGATTAGACGAGGTTTATGGTGTGGTGACACAAGGTCGCACTATTGCAGTAGAGAAGAACTGGGTCAAACTTGCCAATAACGTTAAAACTGAAATGGTTCAATCAAAACTAGTTGGGACACAAACGAATACTGCCGCTGATAATAAAGTCGCTTCAGAAGCGGCCATTAATCAGACTTTAAATCTTAAACTTGTTGAAGTAATGAATCCGAAGAAATGGGAAAATGGTGTTAAAGAAGCAGAATTCAACGGCTCGATTGCTACTAATAACGGAATAATTGAATCTCTTAATGCCTCTCTTCCAGAAGGCATGAGCATTGAAATTTCTTTTTCTGAAATGACTGGAAATACATTTGAATATGATCTTAATGGTGAGGTTTACTCTGGACTCATGTATCAAGTTGATCAGAGCTCATTCATGATCACTATGACAAATGGTCCCCTTGAAGGAACAAGACTTCGTTTTGCAGGTGAAGCAATGGATTCACAAACTCAACAAGAGCAAACAGAGTCTTACTTAGCAGAAAATCATAATGTTGAAATTGGTACTTTCGGCGAAGAAATGGAAGCTTCAGCAGTTGAAGCAGAAGTAGAAGCCCCGACACAAATGGCCGATGCATCAAGTTTTAATTTTAATCAAATCTAGGACAATTGCATGAAATATTCTTTTATTTTTGTTTCCCTCACTTTTGCTCTTAGTAGTTTTGCACAAACTTTTAAAATTCAATCAAGTACTAATCGTGCCAATTACGACATTTGCCAAGAAAATCATAATATCATTTTGAATAAGTTTAAAAACCAGGCCGACTCACAAATTGCAAGATTACTCAATGGGATCTTTCAAGAGGATATTCAAGGCGTACCAGACTTTAAGATTGAGGCTTATAAAGAAATATTAAATGATACGATAGTAAAAAGAATTTTTCTTGTTGAGCTAAAAAAACAACTTAATTCAAAACAGTTCAGTGTGCCAGGTAATCCAGAGGCATATTCAGCAATCAAATTTCTGAAACCAGAAAGTATCAAAGTTAATTTAGATAGCGAGTATGAAAAAACACTTAACGAAATCGCTAATTACAAAAACTTAAAAGTTGGAAAAGATTTTCTAAAAAACTTAAGAAATAGCATCCTTAAAGAAACCGCAAAAAAACTTATTTCAAGCCAGTTTAGAAAAGTTGCATCGGGACTCTTTGCCAGAATGGTTATTGGAGAAACTGGCCGCATCGCCACCGGAGAAATTATAAAAACAGCAACCCTGCACTTTGGATCAGAGATTTTTGTTTCGGTAGGAACAGGACTATTACTAGACCTCGTAACATTTCCCCTTCATGCCTACAGACTTCCCCCTGAAACTGAGTGGACTGAACTGCTGGATGAACACCCAGAATTAATTATCGTTCCAGAGTGGATGAATAAAGCTGGTATTCGCGATCATGCTTGGCTGGCCCATTGTAACGCGATTCAAAGAAGAACAAAGCATATGGAAAAAGCCCTCAAAGAGGCGCTATTTCAAGATGAGGCACAGTTTACTGGTGCAGTAAGAGAGATATTTGAATTATCTAACCACCCTGAAGAAGATAACTATTACGTAGATCCACGATTTAATGCGGC
The DNA here is from genome assembly GCA_947461145.1 of Bacteriovoracaceae bacterium. Lineage (GTDB taxonomy): Bacteria > Bdellovibrionota > Bacteriovoracia > Bacteriovoracales > Bacteriovoracaceae > Peredibacter. The sequence goes on along the minus strand of CANHJD010000185.1, from coordinate 384 downwards.
ACCTGCAGACAATACAAGAGTCGTCCGCCCTGTCGTTTACGAAAAAAATCCAGGACCAATTTGGCTTTCAAAGGGACAATAAACACTGCGCATCATTGATAGATAATTGGCCCTTGCTGTGCTAGTCTGATCCGACTTAAAAACAGCAAAGGGAATCTATGCGCGCGCAAGACATTCGTAACGCTTTTTCAAACTACTTTATTAAACAAGGTCACGAGAAACACAAGTCTTCAAGCCTTGTTCCCCATAATGATCCTACTATTCTTTTCGCTAATGCGGGAATGAACCAGTTCAAAGATTTTTTCACAGGTAAAGCAACTCCAGGGAATCGTCGGGCCGTCACAATTCAAAAATGTGTCCGTGCTGGTGGAAAACATAATGATC
>CANHJD010000184.1 GCA_947461145.1 Bacteriovoracaceae bacterium | reverse complement strand
TTCATCTCTCACTTTTCTATAAACAGCAAGAATCTCTTCTTCATCTTTCATCTCTTTCGTGAGTTTCGGAGGATCTTGAAAACCAATATGAACAACTTTGCCACCCGGAAAGTATGGACAGTTTTCATGAGCATGATCACAAACTGTGACGACATAATCAAAAGTCACCTGAGGAAGCTCTTCTACTATTTTAGAGTAATGGGTGGAGATATCCACCCCGGCCTCTTTCATGACCTTCATCGCCCGCTCATTCATGCCATACTTTTTTGTCCCAGCAGAATAAACATTAAATTCACTCCCCCAGTATTTTTTTGCCCAGCCTTCGGCCATTTGCGAGCGACAAGAATTTCCAGTACAAAGAAACATTAAGTTCTTTTTCGTCACGCTGATCTCCTATTTCGGAGCGCAACAGGCACTTGCTGTAGTATTGAAGGTCTCTGCATCGGCCATGGTATGGTAGGCTTCCCAAGCAATTCCCGCAGGGTCTTTTACCCATGCTTTACTAGATTCAGCGTAACAACAGGTAGTAGCGCCTTCATCAAACACACCAAGGTCTGCTTTTTTTAAGCGCTCTGATATTTCCGCTAATTCATGTTCCTCATCTACCTGCATCCCAAGATGATCAACCCCTTCTTTTCCGGAACGAGTTGAGATAGCAAAATTAATTCTTGGATCTTCAAGCATCCACTTTGCATAGTCTTCTTTTACTTTAGTAGGCCTTTGCCCAAACAGTGTCGAGTAGAACTGAATCGAATAATTTAGATCTTTGACTCCAACATGAATGTGAAAACGTTTCATAAAATTCTCCTTGATGCTATTTACCACTGAGAAAGTGATTTTTCATGCAAATTTGTCATCTAAGCTCACCAGAAACCAAAATCATCTCCTAAGTTATCTTATATCTCCCTATTTTCATATCCTCATCATTCATTAGAATCAAATAGCCTGTTGTTTTAAATAAAGACTAAAATCCTCAATTTAAATAGTTTTGTCAGCTTTAGATCGCAGATAAACAGCAACCAATCAAGATCAATAACCCAAAACTGAGTAGGTCTTTTAGATTTGTGTTTGAAGAGTTCTAGGAATTGTCGGGAATGACCGACATGCAATAAGAAGTATCTCCATGTTGGGAAAAATCAAAGGTGTACAGGATAAGAAATTTTTAATTGAAGAATTAAGTGACTTCTTACTAGTTATATCTTTTCTATAGAAGAGCATTAAAAATTAAGAAACCATAAAAATTAAATCTCAAATCTAATTTAAAGCTGTAAGATACTTTCTAATTTTGTTTGCTTTTTAGATTAGTGGCCAGTGCCATCATGTAGCGTTCCAGCTCTAGACTAAAATCCCTTTTGAAAAACTGGAGTTTGGGATCCATTAAAACTTTTGCAACAACTTTATTTGGTTGTGAAAAAGGATAGATTCCGGCAATCAAGCTGACCGTATCTTGTAAAAAAATTGCATATGATTTTGCATCTAGATCATCAGAGCAATTTTCAAGGTAATTCGCTATTTCACCAAAAAGTTGCATTGAACGATACTTAAATTCTTTAATGGTCTGCTCAGTTAGATTTTTTTCAACAACCGAAGGCAAAGCAGTCGTCAGATTACAAAGTAAGTCTCGCTTTGAAAAAGACATTGCGAGAGTCTTAATAAGGTGATCAAACGTTTTTTTACTTTTTTGAACTCTTGACCAATCTTTTTGAAAATCCTTGAACCAGTCTTGCCATTCATCCCACAATAAATCTAATAGCAAGGCCTCACGAGATTCAAAATAACGATAAATATTCGCCTTTGCCATTTTGGCCGAGCGGGCAATTTCATTAAGACTTAAAAGTTTTAAATCACTTTCTGAATCAATTAAAGCTCGGGCCACACCTATCAGATGCTGCCGTCTTTCTTCCTTTTGCTCTGGCTTCCTTGCCCTCACATATCGCTTACTCATAGCAAAATGATACCCCAACATCCTTTTTTTGAATAGGTCAGCTTCAGATAATTTGACAAGTGACCACCAGTAACTTATTTTAGGAACCACTGGTCACTTAAATGGAGATTTATGCCACAAACACTTATTTGTCCTGAGCACATACTAAAAACGAATTTAAAAGATAAAACCTACATAGTAACGGGTGGGAATTCTGGAATTGGATACGTAACCGCCGAGCAGCTCGCAAAACAAGGGGCCAAGGTTATAATAGGTTGCAGAAGAATTTCAGAGGGCGAAAAAGCAAGGTTATCGATACTTAAGGCTTTCCCTTCTGCCATCATTGAAATAATCAATCTAGATCTAAGCGATTTGAATTCAGTTCGCAATTTTGTGAAAGAGTTCCTTTCAAATCAGAAAGAATTGCATGGCCTTGTCAACAATGCTGGAGTGATGTATTCACCTGAAGGGAAAACAAAAGATGGGTTCGAAACTCAGTTCGGCACTAATCACCTAGGGCATTTCTTATTAACTGAACTTTTATTACCCATTTTAAAACAATCTGCACCTTCAAGAATAGTCATTCTCTCCAGTTGCTTCCATGACAAGGCACAGGGACGCGAAGGAAGAATTCACTTTGATGACTTAAATTTCGAAAGAAGAAAATATGATGGCTGGGAAGCTTATGCACAATCTAAGCTTGCAAATCTTCTTTATGCTAAACATCTTGGCAAAAAACTCTCTTCCTCCGGTGTTACCGCAGTCAGCGTTCATCCTGGTTGGGTAAAAACAAATCTCATAAGAAATTTTATGCCTAGTTGGGTGCAAAACATTGTACTTAAACCAGTTTTCAAATTGGCCGGAATGATTGAACCCTGGGAAGGCGCACAGACCACGCTATATTCTCTTCTTGCACCTGAGGTTGAGCAACATAACGGTGCTTACTTCAGCCAAAAGGGAATTTACAGAACTAAAGACGCCACTAAAGGCGGCTGGCCCCTTCATTCTCCTAATCCTAATGCTCACGATGAAGAAACAGCGAAAAGACTAGATGAAGTAAGCCGAGCTTTGGTTGGACTATGATCAAGGAGAATTCCATGAATTTATGGTTTGTGATGAATGAATATTTTCAAGGCGAAAAGATTGAAGCACTGGTCTTCATTCTTTCTGTCGGATTACTAAGTCTTGTTTTTGGGGTATGGCTTCTGACAGAAGGTGGAAATTTTGCAAAAGGTGTCTCAATCCCGTTCCTGGCATTAGCTTTGATTTCTGTTACAGTAGGAAGCGTTGTTGGTTTCCGCACTCCTAATCAGCTCAGAAATCTTGAAAGTGGGCTCGTTAAAAATAAAAGTGTAACAATCAATACCGAAATTCAAAGAATGGAAAAAGTGAATCAAGCCTGGTCTAAATATTTGGTCGTCTGGATTGCTTTCGGAATCATCGGATTAGCTCTTAGAATCTTAACAAAAAATGATTTTGCTCAAGGCCTGGGAATAGCTCTCGTTTTCTTTTCTGGTGTGACACTTTTAATAGATGGCTTTGCTGAGCGAAGAGCTATCAAGTATACAAATTATCTACAATCGGCAGCCGATAATTCAAAATTAAAGATTTAGGGCATTGAGATAATTTGTAGAGGGTGAATTAATTCAGTATTAAATATTGGTGGTCCACATACTGCCAGCAGTTTCCTTGATCTAGGTGGCCTACTCGCGTTTCTTGAGCCATGATGATGTCATGAACTACTACAAGGCCATCCTCCAATACGACGGAACTGACCGCATGGGCTTCCAGTGGCAGGAGGGCATGCCCACAATCCAGGGGGACCTCAACCTCTCTTTGCAAAAAATACTTG
>CANHJD010000183.1 GCA_947461145.1 Bacteriovoracaceae bacterium | reverse complement strand
TTTCATAGTGGAATATTCCCGTGTTTACGATCTGGAGTTGCAATCTTTTTGTTCTCCAGAGCTTTTAAATATTGATACAAGCGCTGTCTTGTGATTTCTGGATAAATGATCTCATCCAAATAACCAAGTTCCGCTGCTCGATAAGGATTAGCGAAATTATTTTCATATTCCTCAACGTTCTTGCTCTTATTGGCCAGATCATTTCTAAAAATAATATTCACCGCACCCTCTGCACCCATCACCGCAATTTCCGCAGTCGGATAAGCGAGATTAATGTCGGCCTTAATATGTTTTGAGGCCATTACATCGTAAGCCCCACCATAGGCCTTACGAGTAATAAGAGTGATTAAGGGAACAGTTGCTTCAGAATAAGCATAAAGGAGTTTGGCCCCATGACGAATAATCCCGCCATACTCTTGAACCGTACCCGGCAGAAATCCTGGAACATCAACAAGTGTAATAATAGGGATATTAAAAGCATCACAGAAGCGAACAAATCTTGCGGCCTTCACAGAAGAGTCAATATCTAAACAACCAGCAAGAAAAGCAGGTTGATTGGCCACAATCCCAACCTTGATGCCTCCAATGGAAGCAAACCCTGTGATGATATTTTTTGCAAAATCTCTATGAACCTCTAAAAAGTGTTGATCATCAATCACCTCTAAAATGAGCTCATGCATGTCATAAGGTTTTTTAGAGTTATCTGGAATAAAGTTTTTAAGTTTGTTATTCTGACGATTAACTGAATCTGCTGTGAGCTTTAGTGTATGCTTTTGCTTATTGCAACCAGGAATAAAACTGAATAGTTCTCTGACTCTTTCAAAGCAATCATCTTCATCATCACATCTAAAATGTGCAACTCCTGATTTTTCATTATGAGTATGAGCTCCTCCAAGAGCATCTTTAGTCACTTCTTCATGAGTCACAGTCTTAATAACATCTGGTCCTGTAACAAACATGTAAGACGTTTTATCTACCATGAAAATAAAATCAGTCATCGCCGGAGAATAAACTGCTCCACCAGCGCATGGGCCCATGATTAATGAAATTTGGGGGATAACTCCTGAGGCCTGAACATTGCGATAAAAAATTTCAGCATAACCGGCCAAGGATTCTACACCTTCTTGAATTCTTGCCCCACCAGAATCATTTAATCCTATGACTGGAATTTTATTCTCAATAGCAAAATCCATAACCTTGCAGATTTTTTTAGCATAGGCCATTCCTAGAGCTCCACCCCAGCAGGTGAAATCTTGAGAAAAAATAGCAACCTGCTGACCGTTGATTTTACCAATCCCGGTAATAACACCGTCACCTAAATATTTTGTTTTATTCATTCCGAATGATTCACATCTGTGAACTACAAATTTATCGAACTCAATAAATGAATCGAGATCAAGAAGCTTATTTATTCTTTCTCTTGCCGTATATTTACCTTGGTCATGTTGCTTGGCAATTCTCTCTTCCCCACCACCCATTTCTGCTTGTTGGGAGAATTTGGCGAGCTGCTCGCGTTTTTGCTCGTTAGTTAACACGTGGACCTCCTGAAATTTATCCTAAGGTTATACCTCTCAAGTTTTCAGGGGTAAAGAAATGACACTCTGAATATAGAGCAATTTCTTCCCTTTCTTTCCCTCTCTTAGGGTCTTGATAAAATATAAGCATTCCTCAGGAGTCTTATGAAACTTTTTTTATTCGCCATGCTTCTCTTTTCTCAATCCTTATTTGCCTATGATGCCCTTGTATGGGGTGGCCCTGGTGCATGTAAAGACGGTTGTATTGACGGTGCTGTTTTTGTCACAAAATTAGCAGGGTTTAATCCTATGATTGTGACCCCTGAAAATTTTGACTCCTCACTTTTTGAATCTGCAAAGATATGGGTTCAGCCTGGTGGGAAATCTGGCGCTGCTTCAAATGCCATGGGTACAGAAATTCGTGAAGCTCTAAAGCAGTTTATTTTTAATGGAGGTGGATACGTAGGATTTTGTGCGGGTGCTTTTCTCACCACTCCAAAAGTTGGTCAAACAAGAGTCACTGGTCTTGGCATCATTGATGGCAAAACAAAAGTTTATCGAAGAGCGAAGGGATATCCTTCAGTCGAAAAAATGATCACTCCGACTGGCATGAGTTATCAGTACTGGGAAGGTGGCCCATGGTTCTCTTTTGATTCTGCTCAACTTAAAAAAGTTACTGTTAAGTCTAGATACTTTACGACAAATAGAATTAATGCTGTTGAAACTACTTATGGTAAGGGACGAATTTCAGTTTCTGGAACTCATCCGGAAGCTCCTCAGTGGTGGTATGATGATTCTCAATTAATAGACACTGACGGACTTGATCACAATCTAGCAGCAGGGATGATTAAGTGGGCCGCAAAGAACTAGGCGCTCCACTGTTTTAATTCTACTTTTCCTTCAGATATTTCAACATAGTGGCATGAAAGAAGCCATGATCCAGGATTCAGATATGTTTTTTCCTCCCCAAGTTCTACCGTTCCTGGGTGATGGGTATGACCAAAAATAATATGATCAAAGCCTCGTCTAGAAATTTCTCGAGCGGCTTCAGCAAACTCAGGTGGCTCACCAATAATTCCCGTTTTCTTTGCGCGCATTCGAGCACGCCACTTTTCAAAATTAATCCACGTCTTATAAAAACTTGGTGAGATGAATAAAAGAAATCCTGCCAAGTGAGTCAACTTTTCATAAAGTAGTGGATATTTTACATAGAAAGGATCATAGAGATGACCATGCTCCACTCGAATTCTTTTTGTTCCCGAGCTGACATTGAGAAAGGGAGAAACTTTTAAGTATCCCCAATCTTCCAAAAAATTTTCCAACGTCATATCGTGATTACCAACCACATAGTATATGGTTCTCTTCAGCTTTCTTATTTCTTTGATCGTTCTAAATACTTCAGGCATATCTTGGAGGATTTTACTTTTTGATCCCTGGGCCATTTCAAGGCCATCTCCATTTATGACTATATCGTAATTTTGTGAAGCAGCCCATCTCATGAAGCTTAGAGCATGATGTGTTTGATGGGAAAAGGGATTACCAAAATGAAGATCTGAAATAATAACCATTCGTTCAGACTGAACGTTTGTTAGCATTATTGTCCGCCGATTAGATTAAAAATTTCATCCACTGTATCTTTGGAAACATTTCCCTTTTTTATTACATCCACCAGTCTCTCATTTGAAATTTTGATTCTATAGGATAGGGCCTGAAGCATTTCAAAGGCAAAAGTGGGATCGCGCCTTATTTTTAATAGGAATCCACCAGGCTGAAGAATTAAAAGTTTTGAGATTCCTATAGATTTTGCAGAAGCAAATCTATAGCCTCCTTGAAGTAGGGCCATATCCCCAAAGAAATCTCCCTTATGAAAAGTCGCAAGCTTGATATCTGATTGCTCAGTCGTTTTCCAGATACCTACATGTCCTTCTTGGATAATATATAAATCTCGATTAGTGTCTCCTTCTCGAAAAATAAATTCTCCATCCTGATAGAGCATGATCTTTTCATGGATAACTTTAGATTCAATAAGTTCTGGCATAAGGAAGATTTTACGCGCAAATACTCAGGAACAAAACTCTATGGAAAATACTGCTTAACTGACTAAAGAGATCAAAAAAAAGGCTCCTTTCGGAGCCTTTTTTTATTCGCCGACTGCTCTTTTTTGAGCTCGTTTATCTAATCCGTATTTTTCCACTTTCATAATGAGACCTGCTCGAGAAATACCAAGTTCTTTTGCAAGTTTAGATTTATTAAACCCACACCGCTTTAAACCCTCTCTGATCATTAGGATCTCTAATTCTTCAAGGGCATCTTTAAGAGAGCCATTGGTATTAACACCTTTTAGCGATCCTCCACC
>CANHJD010000182.1 GCA_947461145.1 Bacteriovoracaceae bacterium | reverse complement strand
GGCTCTGTAAATGTTCCACGTGGAACAGCTAATTCTCTTGTCAAATTATCAGACTTTCTCTAAAACTATGGCTCCCAAACACATATTTGTGAGGACTAAATGGCTAAAATCATTGCGATTGCTAACCAAAAAGGTGGAGTTGGTAAAACAACCACTTCAGTCAATTTAAGCGCTTGCCTCGCTGCGGCAGAAAAAAGAACTCTATTAATTGACTTAGATCCTCAGGGAAATGCTTCTTCCTGCCTCGGAATGGATAAAGAGTCTTTTACTAAGGCCAATATTTATCATGCCCTAATCAACGAAGAAAATTTTGAAAATTGCATTTATCAAACTGAGCTTCCCTCACTTGATGTCTGTCCCTCAAACAATGATCTTGTTGGAGCAGAACTAGAACTCGTTCATATGTTTGCTCGAGAATCAAAACTGAAAGTAGCCTTAGAAAGTATTCAGCATAAATATGATTACATCATTATTGACTGCGCACCTTCATTGAATCTTTTAACTGTAAATGCTTTCACCGCTGCTCACAGTTATTTGGTTCCTATGCAAACTGAATATTTAGCGATGGAAGGTCTATCGCAATTACTAAATACAGTAAGACTTATTCGCGCTTCCTTGAATCCAAAATTAAGTCTCGAAGGCATTCTACTGACTATGTACGATTCACGAAATAATCTCTGTAAGCTTGTTGCCAATGATCTCATGGCACATTTTAAAGATGATATTTTAAAATCAATTATTCCAAGGAATGTGAAGCTCTCTGAATGCACTAGCTTCGGAAAGCCCATTATACTTTATGATATTACCTCAAAGGGAAGTGAGGCCTATCTTTCTCTCGCTCGAGAGATCATTCTTAAATCTGAGAAGAAGCCTGAAACTGCACAGGTAAAGATGCCCCTCAATCAACAAATTCCAAAATTTGAAGACTATCAACCGAATCCCTAGGAGATAAACTTATGCAAAAGAAACCAATCCAGCTTGGTAAAGGTATGGCCGCTCTTCTGGGAAATAACCCGGGAAATTATACTGATAGAGAAGCTGCCCCTATAGAACCAAAAAAAGAAATTCAAATAGAAACTCAGCCAATGCTTGTGGATGTTGAGAAGGTAATGACCAATAAGGGTCAACCTAGAAAAATATTCAAAGAGAAAGATCTTTTAGAGCTTGCAGAAAGCATTAAAGAAAATGGTGTGATTCAACCCATTATCGTTCACGAAAAAGATGGGATGTTTGAAATTGTTGCCGGAGAAAGACGCTTTAGGGCTTCAAAACTTGCTGGTTTAACTAAGGTGCCAGTTGTCGTTAAGAGGGCAACAAAAAAAGACATACTAGTTATGTCTATTATTGAAAACGTTCAACGCGCAGACCTTAACTGTGTCGAAGAAGCTTTGGCCTATTTTCAGTTAATGAATGAATTCGAACTTACTCAGGAAGAAGTAGCTAAAAAAATAGGAAAAGAGCGATCAACAATAGCTAACTTCCTACGTATTTTAAAACTACCAAAAGACGTAATTGTTTCTCTCCAAAAAGAGCTACTCTCTTTTGGTCACGCTAAAATTCTCGTTAGTCTTAATGATGATGAATTAACAAAGCGTCTAGCGAACGAGGTCATCGCAAATAACCTTTCTGTGAGAGAGCTTGAACAATTGGCCAAGAATTCTAAAAAGAAGATTATTGCAAAGCCAGAGGGTAATAAATTTATAACTGAGCAATATGCACAGTTAAGAAATAAGCTTGAGCAGAAGACTGGTTACCATTTTGATGTAAAGGGTAAGAAAAATGGTGCAGGCGAAATCATGATTAAATTTAGCAATGAAGCTGAATTCAATGATATATTTAGTTATCTCATGAAATAGTCGATGGAGCGATCTTGGCCAAGAAAAATGAAATTTGTGCAATTATTGAAGAAGGTTGCAAATTTGAAGGCAACCTTTCTTTTAGTGGAGTTGTACGAATCGCTGGATACGTAAACGGAAGTATATTTTCAAATGACACCCTCGTTATTTCTGAGGGTGCAGTTATTAACGCTGATATTAACGCAAATATCGTTATCATTTCTGGTTCTGTTAAGGGAACTGTCAAAGCTTCGTCGAGAGTTGAGATTAGACGCCCTGCAAGATTCGAAGGAACTGTGACCTCTCCAAGCTTAATTGTTGAGGAGGGAGTCATTTTCCATGGAATCACAAAAATGAAAGATAAAAAATAACCCCCCAAATTTCTTGACTGAATAGCAACCCGAGCTTAAAAAAATACAGTTTAATAAAATTCAAAATAATGAAGGTTTTTTAATGGAAACTTTTGTCTCTATTTTCACTCAATTGGGTGTTGATTCATCTTTACCGTATCAATTTATAATTTTGGTAGTCGTTTTCACTGCTGCCCACTTTATATTCTTAAGTAAACTTCAAAATGTTCTAGAGGTTAGAGAAGAAAAAACTGTGAAGCTTGAAAGTTCTGCAGATGAAACTTTAGAGAAAGTAACATCAATGCAAAATGAGTACAAAGTTAAAACAGATGATGCTAGTCGAGTTGCACTAAAGAATTCAACTGAGAAGAAGCAAAAAATTGTTCAGAAATACACTGAAGAATATAAAGTTGCAGAAAAAGAATTAAATGCACTTGTAGATAATTCTAGAAATGAATTCGGAAAAGAAATTAAGAATAATAAAGACAAATACCTTGCTGAGTCTGAGTCACTATCAAATTCACTTGTTCAAAAGATTCTTCAATAAGGATGCCTATGCGTTTTTGGACTGCTTATTTATTTATGGCCCTTGGTCTTGCCACAAAAGCCTGGAGCTCATCAGAGGGACATGGAGGTCACCATGCTTCCATTACAGATTTAATTGCTCCCTTTATAAATGTAGCTATTCTTTTTGGTGCCTTAATTTATGCAACTAAAGATAAGTTAAAGAACTATTTCATTACAAAATCTGAAGAAGTAGCAAACACAATAGAAAGAGCTGACATTAAGTCAAAAGAAGCACAATTAATGCTTGATTCTCAAAAGAGAAAGATGGCCAATTTAGAAGCTGAATTAAAAAACATTCAGGCACAAGCGGAGTTAGAAGTTAATAGTTTCGAGAAAAATTTATCAAAAGAAACAGAAGATAAAATAAGCAAAATGAAGCTTGATGCAAATTCAAAAGTTGCTGCCGATAAAAAGCAAATGATGGATGAATTGAATGCGGAACTACTTCAACAGGTAATTTCAAAAACAAAATCAACAATTAAAAGCAATAAAGAATACCAAAACAAAGTATCTTCCAAGATGCTTCAAGGGCTTTAGTTATGAAAGAGCAATCAGTTGCCAAAGTTTATGCCAAGTCTTTTCTTGAGATTGGTGATGAGAAAAAAATAAAAATCGCCGATGAGATGGTTGCTCTCACAGAGTTAATTAATAAATCAAACGATCTTGAAAATGTTCTTTTTTTGGATGTTTTCACACTTGAAGAAAAGAAAACTATTTTTACTGAAGTTGCTAAGAAATTAAATCTTTCTGAGCTTGCCACTGAAGCAGTTAAATATTTGATTGATGAAAAAAGAATTGGGATTCTTCCATTAATCATCAAAGAAATTATTGTTATTGATGATGAGAGAAAAGGTTTCATGAGAGGCACAATTGAAGGCAGCGATGCTCAAATTGATCCAGCTTTTAAAACAAAGATTGAGAGCTTTCTTAAAACTAAGCTTGGACGTGAACCTCATTTAGACTATGTCCAAAACAATCAGATCAGTGCAGGTTATAAAGTAACAGTTGAAGATCTTCAATTAGATGCTTCACTTGATAATCAATTAGAACAATTTAAACAATCAATTCTTAGCGAATAAATAACCCAAAAAAGGGAAGGGATTTTAGATGAGTACATCAATTAGACCTGAGGAAATCACAGGAATCATTAAAGAGCGAATTGCAAATTTTGAATCGCGTCTTC
>CANHJD010000181.1 GCA_947461145.1 Bacteriovoracaceae bacterium | reverse complement strand
GAAAGACCTTCTTTTTTCCTCGCTCTCTCCCCTCTGCTTATTGTTATCATTTTAAATTTTCTATTCTCTGAGCTTATAATTCCTGGGTGGAATGCCAAATTTCTATTAGAGACATTTGGCATTACTTTGAGTGCTGTTAAAGGCTTGTGGGCAATTATTATTTCCCTCACTGTTGCGATCTTATTTATCCTCATTTTATTTAGAAAATATACTACTGGCTTTGTCCAAAGTCTTAATGAAGGGACTATGGGCTCTCTTCTCCCTATTTTTAACACCGCTTCTGAGGTCGGTTACGGTGCAGTGATTGCGGGACTCACGTCATTTGAAATTCTAAAGGCAATAATTCTGAATTTATCCCCTTCCAATCCTCTGATTTCCGAAGCCGTGGCGATTAATATGCTTGCTGGTATTACAGGATCTGCCTCCGGAGGAATGAGTATTGGGTTACAAGTCCTGGGAGCAAAATATCTTGAAATGGCCCAGCAACTTAATATCTCGCCCGACCTTCTTCACAGAGTGGCAACTTTAAGCTCAGGGGGATTTGATACCCTTCCTCACAATGGTGCTGTCATAAGTTTACTTACTATTTGTGGATTAACTCACAAGGAATCTTACAAGGATATCTTTATGGTTGCCGTGGCCATACCGGTTGTGGCCACGACAGTTGTGATTATACTAGGAACTTTATTTGGAAGTTTTTAATTACTGACCCATTCCCCAGCCGCCAGACATTGAGAAGGCTTCGCCAGTGATGGTAGAAGCCGCGTCGGAAATAAAATAATTTACCATTCCTGCAACTTGTTCCGTTGAAGTGAACTTTTTAATACAAGCTGGCTTCAGCATAATCTCCTGAGCAACTTGATCTTCACTCATGCTATTAAGTTCTGCCTGCTTACTCATTTGCTGACGCATTAAGGGAGTATCAACAAAGCCCGGACAGATAGAATTCACAGTGATTCCATGCTCGGCCAGCTCTAATGCCATAACCTTTGAAAGCCCTAAAACTCCGTGTTTAGCAGAGACATAGGCGGCCTTAAAAGGACTAGCCACTTTCCCATGGATACTAGAAACGTTGATGATTCGACCCCATCCATTATTTTTCATTGATGGGATGAGATGTTTTGAGCATAAGAAAGTTCCCGTCAGAAGAATTGAAATCAATTGATTCCATTTCTCAATAGGAAATTCTTCAACTGGAGATAAGAACTGGAGACCACAATTATTGATAAGGATTGTGGGTTGACCAAACTTTTCCACGGTTTGTGAGACAGCTGCTTTAACCGCACTTTCACTTGTTACATCACATGGAATGTAAGGCACATCTTCTTTTGGGGGATTTATATCCCAAGAAATGGCCTTAATTCCTTGGGAATGAAGATTTTTAATAATCGCCAAACCAATACCACTTGATCCACCTGTAACAACTGCCACCTTCATTTAGAACTCCGCATTTTTTGGTGTACGTGGAAAAGGAATTACGTCACGGATGTTGCTCATACCAGAGATATACATCACGGCCCTTTCAAACCCAAGGCCAAAACCAGCATGTGGAACGGATCCATATTTACGAAGATCAAGATACCACCAGTAATTCTTGGTATCCATTTTCATTTCTTCCATTCGATTCACTAGCTTTTGGTAATTGTCTTCACGTTGAGAACCACCAATAAGCTCTCCGACTCCAGGAACAAGAACATCCATCGCACGAACAGTTTTCCCATCGTCATTCTGCTTCATATAGAAAGCTTTAATATCTTTTGGGTAGTCCGTCACAATCGTTGGACGCTTAAAATATTGTTCAGCGAGGAAGCGCTCGTGCTCAGTTTGAAGATCCATCCCCCAAGAAACAGGGAAATCAAACTTATGAGTTTTAGAAACTTCAGTTAAGATCTCTATTGCCTTGGTGTAAGTCACCATTTCAAATGGTGAATTCATCACATGTTCAAGTGTTTTTAAATTTTCTGGAGCATAACGAGAGGCCAAGAACTCCAGCTCGTCACCACATTGCTCAATAGATTTTTTAATTAAGTGCTTAACATAACTAGTTGCAAGTTTTGCATTGTCTTCAAGAGTGTTAAAGGCAGCTTCCGGCTCAACCATCCAAAATTCAGAAAGATGGCGAGCAGTATTTGAGTTCTCAGAGCGAAATGTTGGGCCAAAAGTATAGACTCTTCCAAGACCACCGACTGCAAATGTTTCAGCTTCAAGTTGTCCCGAAACTGACAGGAAAGTCTCACGACCAAAATAATCTTTTGTAAAATCAATTTGGCCTTTGTCAGTTCTTGGCAATTTATCTAGATGAAGTGTTGAAATACGAAACATTTCGCCAGCACCTTCTGCATCAGACGCAGTGATGACTGGTGTATGGAGATAGGTGAAACTTTCATTTGAGAAAAATTCATGAGTGGCCTGAGCAAGAACATGACGTAAACGAAAGACAGCCGAAAATGTGTTTGTTCTTGAGCGAAGGTGTGCAATCTCACGCAAATATTCAAGAGAGGTTTCTTTCTTCTGTAATGGATAGTCTTCAGCGTTTAGACAAAAAATATGAACCCTCTTTGCCTGCATTTCAACTGGCTGCTTACCTTGAGAAGCAACTACTAGGCCCTCAACTTCCACAGAGGAGCCAATTGTAAGTTTGATGACGTCTTCGTAATTCTCGATAGAAGCATCGACTATAATCTGAAGATCCTTCTGAGTCGTTCCATCATTAACAACCATGAAAGAAAACTTTTTTGATTGGCGTAGAGACTTGATCCATCCCTTAACAATGACTGTTTGATCAATCGGTTTTAAATCATAAACTTTTTTAATCAATAGATAATCACTCATTAAATATCTCCGAGAATATGTTTTCTTATTTCTTGCGTTTCGTGCCATTTCAACCGCGGGCCAAACTGTGAAACAACTCTGCTCGCAGCAAGGGAGGCCAGTTTTCCGGCCGAGGCGTGGGAATGATTATGGGTTATAGCGAAAAGGAAGGCTCCAGCGTACATGTCGCCAGCACCATTGGTATCAATCGCCTTTACTGCGTAAGGAGCAATTTCAATATAACTTTCACCATCGAAAATGAGGGCTCCGTTCTCTCCTAAAGTCACAACATACGTCTTTGCAATTTTTTTGAGTTCTTCGCGGGCAGAGAGCATATCCTCAGTATTAGTGAAATTTAATGCCTCAGACTCATTACAAAATAAAAGGTCAACACCATTAGTACCAATCATTTCCATTAATCCATCTTTGAAAAACTTAACCATATTAACATCAGAAAACGTTAAAGCTGTTTTGACACCATTTGCTTCAGCAATTTTTCGTGCCTCAATTGCGGCTTGCTTTCCAGTTGGTGAGGCAACAAGATAGCCTTCCATGTACATATATTTTGAATTTTTGATCGCCTCACTAACAACTTCATCCGAACTGATGGTTGAAGTAATACCTAGGAATGTATTCATCGTTCTTTCAGCATCTGGACTGATGAGGACGAGACATTTACCAGTTGTTCCAGAGTGGCGATTTTGACTTCTTAAATTAGAATCAACACCATTATCTTGGAGATCTTGATAATAGAAATTTCCGATGGGGTCCGATGCAACCTTACAGGAGTAAAAGGCCTTCGCCCCAAATTGAGAAACAGCAATGACTGTATTCGCTGCAGAACCACCACACTGCTGCTTACGAGGTGTTCCCCCTAATGCATCTAGAAGTTCGTTTTGACGGACTTCATCGACTAAAGTCATAAGACCTTTATCAATTTTATATTTTTCTAAAAACTCGTCAGAAATCTCATATTCCATGTCAACTAACGCGTTACCAATGGCGTATACGTCATACTTTGCGCTCATGAATGCTCCTATTTAAGAAGATCTACTTTATGAGATTTGAGTCGAAAATTCCACGACTTTACGACAAATAAACATCATATCTTGTGGCCTTACCTTCAAACACAATCTGCGGATTTTCTACTAAAGG
>CANHJD010000180.1 GCA_947461145.1 Bacteriovoracaceae bacterium | reverse complement strand
GTAGTTCAACTCCAAGGCGGCGTTGAATTTTGAAGCGCGAGCGCCCCATGTCGATTTTTGCCATAAATTCTCCTTAGGCATTGCAGGAAACAAATAAATATTAAACTTCTCCTAGGGAGCCTGCGTCCTCGCAAAGAAAAAGTGTGGAGGTAGTTATAAATGAAAATAGGGGGTTATGGCAAGGGGGAGGCCAAGTTTGATTGGTGTTTTAAAAGCATTTTCATTAGAATTTACTTTATTTGAGGTTAAATATGGCAATCAGTTCACTTTATACTTCTATCTTGGCCTTTGTTTTTGTTTTTCTTAGCGTTTACACGCTGCGTTTAAGGCGCCGGCTTCGTATTGGCATCGGGGATGGGGGAAATATAGAAATGCTGCGGGCCATGAGAGTTCATTCGAATTTTGCTGAATATGTGCCCTTAGCGCTAATTGCCCTTTTTATGGTGGAAACATCTGGCGCTTCTTACTTGTTGGTCCATTTCTTAGGTGGGGCACTATTAGTGGGAAGGATTTCTCATGCCTATGGGGTTTCAAAAATAAAGGAAAACTTTTTCTTTCGAGTCACTGGCATGGCCCTGACTTTTACATCAATATTGAGTTCTGCCATTTATTTATTAACTACTTCAATTTTTCAGATGAGATAATTTTCAATCTGAATCTTTTATCAAAGGAATATTTAAGGTTCTTAATGATCCCATCGGCTTCGTGTAGGTCTCTTTTAGTATATCCAATCGTGATATGAGGAAAAAACCAAGTTGGGTCAAAAGCAGAACGATCACCTCCACGACGGGTGAATTCGTAGAAGATCATTTGCCTAATTAGTCTCAAATCAGCCGAGTCTACAATCACAAAAAAAGTTTCTTCATCTTTG
This sequence comes from Bacteriovoracaceae bacterium, assembly GCA_947461145.1. Lineage (GTDB taxonomy): Bacteria > Bdellovibrionota > Bacteriovoracia > Bacteriovoracales > Bacteriovoracaceae > Peredibacter. Next base: position 3,127 of record CANHJD010000180.1, on the reverse strand, counting down.
CCATCAAGACTCACTTTCCCTGAACCAATTCCAAGAGCATTAATTTTTGACGACTGAATTTCATAGCGTTCTGCGATGGCTTCAATTTCTCTCATGCTGAGTTTTGACTTGAGTACATTAAAGTACTCATTCGGTGTGACCACAGAGATGTGGGCCTCTCCGTTTTCATTCCAGTCCTTGAAATAATCCAAATCTTTTCCGAGGGCCTGATTAAGTTTTTGGCGAAGTTTTTTAATGGGGGTGTAGGTGATGTTCATCACCATCGCATTATCATGAGAATAAAAGACCTCATCTTGATTTTGGTAAATAGCTGTCGGTAAGGTTAATTCGGTTTGCGCCGAGACCATGAAGCTCAGGACCACAAAAAAGAGAAGAAGAGAAGTCTTCAATTACTTACCCTGAAGTTTTGGAATCAAATTGGCCATCTCAATCGCTGCCATAGCACTGTCCCAGCCTTTGTTACCGGCCTTTGTTCCGGCACGCTCAATGGCCTGCTCGATGGTATCAGTCGTGAGTACTCCAAAAATTGTTGGAACCTGAGTTTTAAGGGCCACGTGAGAAATGCCCTTAGCAGCTTCAGAACAAACATAATCATAGTGCGATGTTGAGCCACGAATAACTGCGCCCAAACAAATAATGGCATCGTATTTTTTTGATTCGGCCAAAGCTAAGGCCGCCACAGGAATTTCAAAGGCACCTGGGACCCAAACTTCATCAATGTTTTGAGAGCTTATATCGTGACGGTTAAGGCAATCAATGGCCCCACCTAAAAGTTTTGAAGTAATGAATTCATTAAAGCGAGCACAGACGATGGCCACTTTCAATTTAGATGCATTTAAAGATCCTTCAATTTTCATATTTAACTCTCTTATTGATTGAATAAATTTTGCTTTAGGAGATGGCCAAGTTTTACTTTTTTAGTGAAAAGATATTGAGCATTTTTTGCGTTAGCATTCATCTCTAAAGGAAAACGTTCTATATTATTGTGACCTAGTTTTTTTAGGCCTTCAATCTTTTGCGGGTTATTAGTCATGAGTTTAATCTCATTGATTTTAAAATAACGAATTATTTGAGAAGCCATGGTGTAGTCACGAAGATCTACCGGAAAGCCCAAATGAATGTTGGCCTCTGCCGTGTCCATACCTTGGTCTTGTAATTGATAAGCGCGAACTTTATTAAAAAGACCAATGCCTCTTCCTTCCTGACGAAGGTAAATGAGCACTCCGCGCCCTTTCGAATTAATCTCTTTAAGCGAACTAGAAAGTTGCTCCCCACAATCGCAGCGCATACTCCCAAAAACATCTCCAGTTAGGCACTCAGAGTGCACTCTGACCAATGTGGCCGGGCCTACTAGTTCTGAGACTGGGCCCTTAACAATTGCAACATGCTCTTGCTTGAGAATTTCAGATTTAAAAATGAACATCTGAAATTCGCCATAATGAGTAGGAAAAGGAATCGATTCAACACTTGAGATCAGACTATCATTTTTTTTTCGATACTCTATTAAATCCGCGATTGAAATCATTTTTAAATTATATTGCTCGGCTAACTGACATAATTCTGCGTATCTTGCCATCGTTCCATCGGGATTCATGATCTCGCAAATCACTCCAACTGGAGAGAAGCCAGCGAGCTTTGAAAGATCAACTGAGGCCTCAGTGTGGCCAGGGCGCTCTAGGACTCCACCGTCTTTAGCGATAAGTGGGAATATGTGCCCAGGGCGAACAAAGTCATTGGCCTTAGTCTCTTCATTCGTGAGTAGCTTAATTGTGTGAGAGCGATCAGAGGCAGAAATCCCAGTAGAAATTTTTTCTCTGGCATCAATAGTGACAGTGAAAGCAGTGCCATGTGACGCCGTATTTGATTCAACTTGCAACGGAAGATCAAATTTTTTTGCAAGTTCAGCAGAGAGTGGAGTGCAGATAAGACCTCTTCCCACGGTGGCCATAAAATTAATCGCCTCAGGAGTCACCATGTCTGCTGCTAAAATAAAATCGCCTTCGTTCTCGCGATCTTCATCGTCAACCACAATAATCATCTTACCGAGCTTTAAGTCGGTGAGGGCAGTTTCAATTGAATCTAGAGGACGTAATTGTTTAGTCTTCATATTTCACTTCAAAAAAGTTTTTTGCCCATTCTTCCTTGCGGGAACTCTTATCGAAACGCAAGAAATTCTCTACATATTTCGCCATCATATCTACCTCGATATTGAGTTCATCTCCAACCTTTTTCGACCCGAGTGTAGTCTTTTCTAAGGTATGTGGAATGATTGCAACAGTGAGAGTGTGATCAGTAAGTTTGGCAATTGTTAGACTTATTCCATCAAGGGCAATAGACCCCTCTAAAATCATGTACTTACGAAACTCCGCTGGGAAGCTCACTTCAATTTCCCAGTTGGCCCCAATTGTCTTTATTTGGACTATTTTCCCTACGGCATTAACATGCCCTTGAACAAAGTGACCCCCAAGTCGGTCATTTGGCCTTAAGGAGAGTTCCAAGTTCACTTTATCATTTGCTTTTAAGTTGCCGAGGGAAGTCTTTTTCAAGGTCATGTGAACTGCTTGAACCTTGAAGTGACCATCCTTAATTTGTGTCGCCGTTAGACAGCAACCATTAGTGGCGACTGAATCATCTATTTGAATTTCTTTCGTGAGCTGTGGGGCCTTAATAAGAAACTCTTTTCCTTCAGCATTTGGTGTTATTGAAGTGATTGTTCCTATTTCTTTAACAAGTCCAGTAAACATAAAATCCTTTAGAATAATCTGCCAGTTAAATACAAATCTTCGCCAGTCCAGTTCGATTCTAGGTCATTCAACTTTAGTCGATCAGTGAGGGTTTTAAGACCTAAGTCTCCAATCGAGAATTTTCCCTCTCCAATAAAGCTTGGGTTCATAAATAGACTTACCCGATTGACGAGCTTTTCTTTCAAGAAGGCCGTTGTCAGATGAGCGCCCCCTTCCAAAAACAGATTAATCATCTTCCTCTCAAATAAGTCACTCATCGCTTCCTGCAATGAGGAAACGATCATCACATTTTCTTTAGGGTGTGAAAAAGAAATATTTTTTTGAGTATAGATTAATGTTTGATTTTTTAGCTCATCATTAAAAACTTCTGCACTCTGAGGAAG
>CANHJD010000179.1 GCA_947461145.1 Bacteriovoracaceae bacterium | reverse complement strand
TCAACAAACTCAAAGAATTTCTTATTATCAAAAAACATCTGTGTCACTATGTACTCAGCACCATTATCTATTTTCTGTTTTAAGTACTTAAGATCCGTTTTAAGATTTGGGGCCTCAAAGTGTTTTTCGGGATAGCCGGCCACACCAATACAAAACTTTGTTGGAGTTGGGTTTTGTAATTCATCTGAAAGGTAATGACCCTTATTCATTTGATTAATTTGTGAAACAAGTTCATCTGCATAGCGGTGACCGCCTAAGGTAGGCTCAAAACTCTTCTGACCTTTAATAGAATCACCTCTGAGGGCTAGAACATTATCAATTCCTAAAAAATTGAGATCAATGAGTGCGTATTCAGTTTCTTCTTTGGTGAATCCACCACAAATAATGTGAGGGACAGTATCCACATTAAATTTATGCATGAGGGCCGCACAAATAGAAACCGTTCCTGGACGCTTTCGGATAGATTTTTGTTCTAGAAGACCATTGGGCATTTTTTTAAAAACATACTCTTCGCGGTGATAAGTCACATCGATAAATTTAGGCTTAAACTCCATCAGGGGAGATAAATTATCAAAAAGTTTTTGAATACTTTCTCCTGTGCTTGGAGGAAGGATCTCCAATGAGAAAAGGGTATTTTTAGCATTTTTGATATGATCGACAACTTTGGCCATAATTACATTAAGTTAGCTGAAAGCCACTTCTCCATTTCGTTTAAAGGCATATCTTTTCTTTTAGCATAATCTTCTAATTGATCTCTGCCAATTTTTCCAACATTAAAATAGCGTGATTCAGGATGAGAAAAATACCAACCACTGACTGAGGATGGGGGAACCATCGCCATAGACTCGGTTAGTGTTACTCCAATATTTTTCTTAATATCAAGCAAATTGAATAAAGTTACCTTTTCCAAATGATCCGGACAGGCGGCATATCCTGGTGCCGGACGAATGCCCTGATACTTCTCCTTCACGAGTTCCTCGGTTGGAATCTCTTCTGTTGGAACATAACCCCAGTACTCTTTTCTAATTTTCTGGTGAAGCCTCTCAGCGAACGCTTCTGCCAGACGGTCAGCTAAAGATTTAACGATAATAAGACCATAATCATCTTGGGCCTGTTCATATTTTTTTGAAAGCTTTTCTAAACCAATTCCTGAAGTGACACAGAAAGCACCGATATAATCTGTTTTACCACTATCTTTAGGTGCAACAAAGTCAGCGAGACAAGAATTAGGGGAGCTCGCTTCATCCATTTGTCTCTGGGATCGTAACATATGAAGCACGGCCTGAGTTTTTGAGTCATTTCCGACTTGAAGAACTTTTTGATGTTTACCATGTTTCTCACATGTCCATTCATGAACTTTATCTTCGACTGCATAAACGGAAATGTCATCTCCTTGCGAGTTTGCAGGGAAAAGACCAAAAACGGCTTTTGCTTTCAACGATTTATTTTTAATTATTTCCTTCAGAATAACTTGGGCATCCTCAAAAAGTTTTTTTGCTTCATGACCACAAATAGGATCTTGAAAAATTGAAGGATAACTTCCACGCAGTCTCCAGGTCATGAAAAATGGAGTCCAGTCAATATAGTTTGCAATTTCAGCGATCGAATAATCCTCTAAAACAGTGATACCGAGCTTGATAGGTTTTTTCATTTCAGCTTTTGACCAGTCTATTTTAACTTTATTTTCTCTTGCCTCAGCAATCGTGAGAAATTTTTCTTCTTTTTGAGATGCTTCATGTTGAATTCGCATCTTGGTGTATTCAGATTTTTGTTCTTGATGGGCCAGAGTCTTGGAGTTTGGGTTGAGAAATTTTTCCACCACTGGAACTGCTCTAGATGCATCTGAAACGTGAATAATTGAACCTTGGTAGTGAGGATCAATTTTTACTGCCGTATGAACTCGTGAAGTTGTGGCTCCTCCAATTAAGAGAGGCACTTTGAAGTCGAGACGTTGCATTTCCTTGGCCACATGGACCATCTCATCAAGTGAGGGCGTAATAAGTCCAGAGAGCCCAATCATATCGACATTTTGCTTTTTTGCTTCCTCTAAGATTTTTTCACAAGGAACCATGACTCCCATGTCGATAACTTCATAGTTATTACAACCAAGGACAACACCCACAATATTTTTTCCAATATCGTGAACATCACCCTTAACAGTGGCCATTAAAATTTTGCCGTTTCTTTTAATTTCAGTTCCCGTTTTCTCTTCTTCGATAAAAGGCTGGAGATAAGCGACAGCTTTTTTCATGACTCTGGCCGATTTCACCACCTGAGGGAGAAACATTTTACCTTCACCGAAAAGATCTCCAACAATACTCATGCCGGCCATAAGTGGGCCTTCAATGACTTCAATTGGTCTAGTTAATTTCTTTCTGACCTCTTCCGTGTCTTCGTCAATATGATCAACAATTCCTTTAATGAGGGCATACTCAAGGCGCTTTTCAACTGGCAGTGAGCGCCACTCTTCATCTTTCTTTTCTACTTTTCCGTTATTTTTAACTTTGCCTGCAAGCACAATCAGTCTTTCAGTCGCGTCAGGGCGCTTATTGAAGATGACATCTTCAACATGCTCAAGAAGTTCTGCTGGGATGTCAGAATAAATAGGTAGAGCTCCTGCATTGACAATTCCCATGTCAAGGCCAGCTTTAATGGCATGATAGAGAAAAGCTGAATGCATCGCCTCGCGAACAATATTATTCCCTCTAAATGAGAAAGAGAGGTTTGAAATTCCGCCACTCACTTTCACATATGGAAGATTTTCTTTGATCCATTTTGTCGCCTTAATAAAATCTACGGCGTAGTTATTGTGCTCTTCCATGCCGGTAGCAACAGTAAGAATATTCGGATCAAAAATAATGTCTTCTGCTTTAAATTTAACTTTTTCCGTTAAGATTTTATAGGCACGAGAGCAGATTTCTATCCGGCGCTCATAGCTATCCGCTTGTCCTGCCTCATCAAAGGCCATCACTACAACAGCAGCACCATATTTTCGTACAAGCTTGGCAGATTCAATAAATTTTTGCTCTCCCTCTTTGAGGGAAATAGAATTTACGATGGCCTTGCCTTGAACTCGCTTGAGACCCTGTTCCAGCACACTCCATTTAGAAGAATCGAGCATGATCGGAACTCGTGAAATGTCAGGCTCTGAAGCAATTAAATTAAGAAAATGAACCATGGTTTCTTCGGAATTAATCATTCCTTCATCCATGTTGATATCAATTATTTGGGCGCCATTTTCAACTTGTTCACGAGCAACTTTTAGTGCTTCCTCAAATCTTTTTTCTAGAATGAGTTTTTTAAAAGCAAGGGAGCCCGTTAAATTTGTTCTTTCTCCAATATTGATAAAATTTGAGCCTGGAAAAATTTTAAGGGGCTCAAGACCAGAGAAACGAGGAATTTTTTCAAGCACAGGGAGAGGACGAGGGGCGAAGTTTTGGGCAACTTCTGCAATCGCCTTAATGTGGTCATTAGTTGTTCCGCAACAGCCACCAATGATATTGACCCACTTATTTTTTAAAAACTCTGAAAGGGTACCAGACATGTGTTTTGGAGTTTCATCGTATTGACCAAATTCATTTGGTAGTCCCGCATTTGGGTAAACCGAAATATGAAAAGGAGATTCTTTAGCAAGGACCTCAATATAAGGGCGCATGAGTTCCGCCCCAAGGGCACAGTTAATCCCAATTGAGAGAAGAGGGTAGTGAGAGACGGAGTAAAGAAAGGCTTCAATTGTTTGCCCAGAAAGTGTTCTTCCTGAAGCATCAGTAATTGTTCCAGAGACCATCACTGGAAGAGGCTCTTTATTTTCTTTTTCAAAATAATCAGCAATAGCAAACAGCGCCGCTTTACAGTTGAGAGTATCAAAGACTGTTTCAACAAGCAGGATATCAACTCCACCTTCAACTAAGTATTTTGTTTGTTCATAATAATTTTTTACCAGCTCATCAAAATCAACAGCACGAAAACCAGGGTTATTTACATCTGGAGAAAGAGAAGCTGTTTTTGTTGTTGG
>CANHJD010000178.1 GCA_947461145.1 Bacteriovoracaceae bacterium | reverse complement strand
TTAGAGTCGGCCTTCAGTCCTATGGGAGACCAGCCACAGGCAATTGAAAAATTAAGCACAGCTTTTGAAAAGGGCGAAAGGCTCCAGACTTTACTCGGTGTCACAGGGTCAGGAAAAACCTTTACCATGGCCAATATTATTCAAAGACTGGGAAAGAAAACGTTGATTTTGGCACCCAATAAGACTCTTGCGGCTCAGCTTTTTTCTGAGTTTAAGGAGTTTTTTCCTCATAATGCTGTTGAATATTTTGTCTCATATTATGATTACTATCAACCTGAAGCTTATGTTCCAGGATCAGATACCTATATTGAGAAAGATTCCGCGATTAATGATGAAATTGAAAAACTTCGCCATTCTGCAACTAGATCATTGCTCGACAGAGAGGACGTTATTGTTGTGGCTTCAGTTAGTTGCATATACGGGATTGGTGCACCCGAAGAGTATTTTAATCAGAGGATCATTCTTTTTAACCAAGACAAGTTAGACCGTGATGAATTCCTAAGAAGGTTGGTTGAGATACAATATCAAAGAAATGATATGGATTTTCACCGAGGGACATTTAGGGTGAGGGGAGATGTTGTCGAGGTTTTTCCAGCTTATGAAGAATCTCAAGTCGTACGGATCGAATTTTTTGATGACGTTATTGATGGTATTTCATTAGTAGATCCTCTACGAGGCAAGGTTCTTCAGTTGCTCAATAGGGTTGATATTTATCCAAAAAGTCACTATGTGGTTGGAAAAGATAGACTTAAGGTTGCGATTGAAAATATAAAGGTTGAGCTTAGAGAGAGACTTAAAGAGTTGGAGTCTCAAAATAAGTTACTTGAAATTCAAAGACTGCAACAGCGAACATTGCTTGATCTTGAAATGCTAGAGGAAATGGGATTTTGCCCTGGCATTGAAAATTACTCTCGTCATATGTCTGGTGGTTCTCCGGGAGATGCTCCTCCTACTCTTATTGATTATTTTAAAAAAGATTTTTTGATCATGATTGATGAGTCCCATGTCACGATCCCACAGGTCGGTGGAATGTATAAAGGCGATAGAGCGAGAAAGAAAACGCTCGTTGATTATGGCTTTCGTCTACCTAGTGCTTTAGATAATCGTCCTCTAAATTTTGAGGAATTTGAATCAAAGCTCGATCAGATTCTCTTCGTGTCTGCGACACCTGCCAATTATGAGCTAGAGAAATGCCATGGAGAATATGTCGAACAGATTATTCGTCCTACGGGCCTGTTAGATCCAGTCATTGAATTCAAAGATGCGAAAAATCAAGTTGATGATATGTTGATTGAGGCCAAGAAAGTTATTGCCCAAGGCTTTAGAGTCTTGATCACAACTCTGACAAAACGACTGGCCGAGGAACTGACGACTTTTTATAAAGGTATCGGGATGCGCATTAGATACCTTCACTCTGATATTGATACTTTGGAGAGAATGGAGATTTTACGTGATCTCCGCCTTGGGGAGTTTGATATTTTAGTAGGCATTAACTTACTTAGAGAGGGACTGGATATTCCTGAGGTCGCTTTAGTGGGAATCCTAGATGCAGATAAGGAAGGATTTTTAAGGTCAACGCGTTCATTGATTCAAACAATAGGACGAGCGGCAAGGAACTCGGAAGGGCGGGTGATTCTTTATGGTTTTAAAAAAACTCCTAGCATAGAGGAGTCCATGCGCTTGACTAGTGAGCGCAGGTTAAGACAGGCCAAGTATAACTCTGAGAGGGGGATAGAGCCAAAGACAGTCGCTAAAAAAGTGAGCGGAGGAGTTATTGAGGTTCTAAGGGGAATGAAGAAAACTGACAAGAAGGGTCGGGCTAAGGAAAATTCAGTGCAGTCCCTTTCACCTGAGGCAATTGATGCTAAAATATTAGAGTTAAAGCAAATGATGAAGGAAGCGGCAAAAGACTTGAGATTCGAGGAAGCCGCCAAATTAAGAGATGAAGTCAAAAGACTTACTGATTTAAGGTTTATGTTATGAATTTTGTTTTTTTATTTCTTATGATTTCACTTTCGGGCTTTTCCGAGGCCAAGACGGAATCTTTTGTTATCCAGATATTTGATCGAAATATATCTGTCCTTTCTCCAGAGAATAAGCGAACAATTTTTTCAGTATTAGTGGAGAATCGCTCTCTTTCTGATCAGGTGGGAAAATTTATTGTACAAGGAAAAATTTTAAAATTTGTAAGTATTAAGTCTGGTGGCTCGGAACCAGTTGAAATTGAAAATAAAACTAATGAAAGCGTTATTTTTGTTCCCGTAAGTCCAGCTTTTCAAGAAGTAGAATTAGTTTTTGGCAAAAAGGTTTATGAAATCCCATCAAAAAAATAATGTTCAAAAAGTTATTCTTGTCATTTCGGACCTGCACTTAAGTGCAGGCAAGATGGTTAAAGGGAAGCGTAATCTTTTAGAAGATTTTCATTACGATAATGAACTGATTGATTTTTTAACTTACTATGCCAATGGGGACTATGAGAAAGTTCCAGTTGAGTTGGTGATAAACGGTGACTTCCTTGATTTCCTTGCCGTCCCTTACGTAGAATATTACGATGATGAGTTTTGGAGTGAAAAAGCATCGCTTGCCAAACTAAGGATGATTCTATCGGCGCATAAGGGCGTGATGGATGCATTGAAAAGATTCATTTCTCGGCCCGATAAAAAGATTGTGTACATTATTGGAAATCATGATGCGGAATTTGTATTTGAATCATTAAAACAAGAGTTTTTATCATATTTTGGCGAAGATGCCCATAAAATTACTCTCTCTAACAGTCTTACCAATCATATGCCAACAAAAGGGGTCTCCATTCTTCACGGTCACCAATATGAAAGGGCACATGATTTTGACCAAGAAAATGCTGTAATCGAAACAATTAATGGGGATAAATATTTTAACCCTCCATGGGGCTCTTATTACGTCACAAATGTGATTAATAAATACAAACAAGAAAGAAGTTATATTAATGCTGTGAGACCTATTAAGCACTTTTTAATTCATGGAATTCTTTTTGACACTTATTTTACTTTAAGATTTATCCTTTCAAATATTTACTACTTTTTCATGGTTCGATTTTGGCATTTTTATATGATGAAGAAGAATTTTAAACAAATTTTTCAAGAGCTTTACCGTGAGTTAGAACTTTTTCAGGATTTTGAATCTTTAACGAGGCAGTTTTTTGAAAAAAATCCAGAATCAAAAGTTTTAATTGTTGGCCATACTCATAATCCTGCACTCCGAATATTTACGGACGGTACAACTTTTATCAATACTGGAACTTGGACTCGGATGGTTAATTTGGATTTAGGTCAGTGGAATTATGGTAACGTTCTGACTTATGCAAAAATATTAGTAAAAGATATGAATTATGAGCTTCCCGATTTTGATAAAAGCGTTGAGGTTGATTTAAAGTATTGGATGGGAATTAATAACTTACCTTACTCTGAGTTTCAGTGATTTAATAAATTATTAATCCTTAAAATTAAACTCTTTGAGGAGTAGGGGAAGCTGATGAGGTGCTTGACTCCAAAAAAAGCAGAGAGATTAACTGTGTCCTCATCTTCAGTCTGTGAAATAATCAAAAAATTTTTCTTCGTTGAAAGACTCTTCTTTAGATCCTCATTTAATAATCTCTTATGAATTAGAATAAATTGATTGTCGCTAATGACTCGTAAAATTTCCTCAGTGTTCTGGGCTTCAATAAGATGAAAATAACCATGTCTAGTTAACATGTTTTTTAGCAGCAAGCGAATTTCTTCATTTGGGTCACAAATGAGAATAGGAATTGATAGATTCATTTACAAATTGTATCAGTGAGCTCCTGATCTGTGTAGGTCTATGTCGCTAGAAATCCTATGGGGATTTTGTCAATCATAATTGTCGGGTATTATTTTTTAAAATAATCTTAAATTTCTCTTAAGTTCGTTTTTATAGCACCGAAGAGAGTGTTGTCTATCACAAGAGTGATGACATTTAACAAAATTACTACTTAAGCATGGAAGCTTATCAAGTCTCTCAAGGTTGGGAACTGATCATCAAGGAAAAGATGAGGAAGATTAACCAAGGAGGATTTCATGGGTTTTCG
>CANHJD010000177.1 GCA_947461145.1 Bacteriovoracaceae bacterium | reverse complement strand
TTCTTAGCCATAATTTCCTCCCAGGAAATAGTTGGTTAATAGTAATTGACCTTTCTTATTTAAAGCTTAAACACAAATTCGATCTAACGCAAACAAAAAATACAAAATTTGTTTCAAACTTTTATTTTTTTTTCATCAAATGGCTTTTTGGGAGTTTTTTAAGGCCCTCATGCACACATTTGATTTAAAAAAAATGTTATGCATGAGGATCGGACAGATCAAAAGATTAATTTAGGAAAAAATGAATGAGACCTGATCATTTTTTATATCAACGAGAACTTTTCCGCCATTTTCAAGCTTTCCAAAAAGGATTTCATGGGCAAGTGGCTTCTTAATCTTCTCATTTATTAGGCGAGAAATTGGTCTTGCCCCTAGTTTATCATCATATCCATTTCGGGCCAACCACTCTTTGGCAGTTGAAGTGACTTCTAATTCAACCTTTTTCTCAATTAGCTGGACTTCAAGCTCCATGAGAAACTTACTAACCACCATCTGAATATTTTGAGGACCCAATTTATTAAATCCTATTATAGCATCCAAACGGTTTCGGAATTCAGGGGTAAAAAGATTTTTTACCGCCTGGTCCCGCTTTGTGGAATTAATTTCCCCACCACGAGCACCAGAAAGACCAATTGATCCTGCCTCCATCTCCTTGGCACCAGCATTAGAAGTCATAATTAAAACGACATTCTTGAAGTCAGAGCTTCTCCCATTAGAATCGGTAAGGGCCCCATGATCCATTACCTGCAAGAGGATATTAAAGACGTCTGGATGGGCTTTCTCAATTTCATCTAACAAAAGGACTGAATAGGGACTTTTGTGGATAGAATCCGTTAAAGTTCCACCCTGATCGAAGCCCACATAACCTGGAGGAGCGCCAATCAATTTAGAAACCGTATGCTTCTCCATAAACTCTGACATATCAATACGTATGAAGTTTATGCCCATTAAATGTGCCAATTGTTTGGCAAGCTCGGTCTTCCCAACCCCAGTTGGGCCAGTAAAAAGGAAGCTCGCAATTGGTTTATTCACATTGCCCAGGCCAGATCTAGAAAGAATAAGAGCGTTTGACACTTTATCGATCGCCTCATCTTGACCAAAAATCATCATTTTTAAATCTCGCTCCAGAAAGCGTAATTTTTCTTTTTCATTCATTGAGATTGATTTTTGTGGAATTCGGGCGATTTTTGCCACAATCATCTCAACATCTTCTAATGAAACCTCAGCACCTTTGACACTTTCAGGCTTCAAACGAAGATAGGCACCGACTTCATCAATAACATCTATTGCTTTATCAGGTAGTTTTCTATCAGTGATATGCTTATGGGCCAACTCAACAGCACTACGAATCACCTGATCTGAGTATTTCACCATGTGGTGATCTTCAAATTTTGATTTTAATCCAGAAAGAATAAGAACGGTGTCCTCAACGGTGGGTTCCAAGATGTCAATTTTTTGAAAACGTCGATTTAGGGCCTGATCTTTTTCAAAATATTTCCTGTATTCATCAAAAGTTGTAGAACCCATACAACGAATTTGACCTTTCGAAAGGGCAGGCTTCAATAAATTTGAAGCATCAAGGCTTCCACCAGAGGTGGCACCTGCACCAATAATAGTATGAATCTCATCGATGAAGAGAATCGAGCCATCTTCATCGTTTTGCTTTTCAAGTGCTTGCAAAACGAGCTTCAATCTCTCCTCAAAATCACCACGAAATTTTGTTCCGGCCAATAATGAGGCCATATCAAGGCTATAGACTGTGGTCTTGCTCAGCACTTCGGGAACCCGTTGCTCAACGATTGCCTTCGCAAGTCCTTCAGCAATGGCAGTTTTCCCAACCCCTGAATCACCGACGAGGATGGGATTATTTTTTCTTCTCCGACATAGAATCTGAATAATTCGCTGAATTTCATCCTCTCGTCCAATAATCGGATCAATTTTTCCTTTTCGTGCAAGATCATTGAGATTCGTTGTATATTCTGCCAAGGCCTTCTCGTACTTTTCTTCTCTTTTGAATGTCTCTTGACCTCCGTCAGATTCGACTTCATTTTGATGATTCACAGGCTTATCAACTGAATGGGATATTTTTTCCACAATATTGATCCGAGTTACTCCCTGATGCTCAAGGAAATAAGTTGCATGTGACTCCTTCTCGCTAAACATCGCAACTAATAAGTTTATCGCTTGGATGGACTTTTTACCTGAACTTTGGATATGAATCGCTGCTCGCTGAATTACGCGCTGTAAACTTAAAGAAATCTCAGGCTGATAGTAAATGCCATTTTCTTTTGCCACTTCTCTTAATTGATCGTTTCCAAATTGTTTGCGGTTTAGATCCTGGATCTCCTCTTCACTCAATAAAGAGAAATTTGAATCCTCATTCAAAAAAGTCGTGAGATCTTTTTTTAAGTCATCAACACTCGCTCCACAGTCCTTCAATACCTCTAAAACGGTCTCGTCCTCCAACATGGAGAGAAGAACATTTTCAAGAGTTAGAAACTCATGATGCTTATCATTGGCCCTTTTGATGGAACGATTCAGAATTTTTTCTAGCTTTTGACTAATCATAAACACCTCTCAACTTAATTATAGATAAGATGGGAGCGAAAAGAAAAAGGGCAAGGTTAGACAAAAAGATTAATTAAGATTCAGGCTCAATACTACAGCGTAATGGATGCCCATTCTCCCGAGCATATTTAATGACTTTAGCCGCTTTAGACTCAGCAACTTCATAAGTATAGATACCGCAAATGCCAAAACCTCTTTGGTGAACTTCTAACATGATGGCCTGGGCTTCATTATAGTTCTTATTAAAATACTTCTGCAGAACAAGCACCACGAATTCCATAGTTGTATAGTCATCATTATGCATAAGGACTTTATACATTTTTGGAGGTTGAAGCTTCTGTCTATTGACAGTTGCCGTACCAAATTCCTGATCTCTATCGGTTTCTGAAGACATATTTACTCTCTCGAAGCTATAATAAGGAGGATGCACCAATTCCAAATGAAAGGCAATACTGAGCAATGGAATCCTCACCTCTAAAAAATCGTCTTCAGAAAAATTTTAAGAAACTCAAATCTTATATCCAGAAAAATGGAATTGAAGCCTACCGAATCTATAATAAAGATATTCCTGAATACCCATACCTGATTGATATCTACGGGAATAGTGCAGTGATTTACGAGCAAGGCAAAAGACTCACTGAAGAAGATGAACCTAAAAGAATTCAGCACCAAAAAGATATTGAGAAGGCCATTGAAGAAACATTCAATATTACGGCTATTCATCAACATTTTAAAATAAGGCAAAAACAAAAGGGAAATGAGCAGTACAAACCCCTATCTCCTGGCTCAGATGAGTATTTTGTCATCAATGAACCACCTTTCAAATTTTGGGTAAATTTAGAGCGCTACCTTGATACCGGACTTTTCCTGGATCATCGCCCCCTTCGCCAATTTCTTGTTGCAAACTCAGATGGTAAAAAAGTTTTAAATCTTTTCTGTTATACAGCTTCATTAAGTGTTGCAGCTGCAAAAGGCGGAGCAACAGTTACGTCAATAGATATGTCCAGAACTTATCTTGACTGGGGAATGGAAAATTTTGTTCTTAATGACCTTGATCCGAGTTCTCATCGCTTCATTCAGGCCGATGTCTTGAAAGAACTTCAGCTTATGATTGAGGCCAATGTAAAATTTGACCTCATACTTTTAGATCCACCAAGCTTCTCCAACTCCAAAAGAATGGAAGATGATCTTGATATTGAACGAGATCACGCCATACTCATAAGAGACTGCATGA
This sequence comes from Bacteriovoracaceae bacterium, assembly GCA_947461145.1. Taxonomy (GTDB): domain Bacteria; phylum Bdellovibrionota; class Bacteriovoracia; order Bacteriovoracales; family Bacteriovoracaceae; genus Peredibacter. The sequence continues at coordinate 406 of CANHJD010000177.1, read as the reverse complement.
AACTATTAAACCAAGACGGTACCCTCTATTTTTCAACCAACAAAAGAAAGTTTGAGCTACACCAAATTGTATCCTCACAATATGAAACAAAAGAAATCTCTCAATGGACAATTCCCCAAGACTTTCATCACACCTCCATTCATAGGGCCTTTACCTTGAAGAAAAGGTTATGAAACGAGCATTAATTAAGTTTATCTAATAATACTTATTAGATAAACTTATCTCTTACAAATCAGAACCAAGATATAAGTCATTGTAATTAAATATAGAACAAGAGGTATTGTAAAAAATAACCACCCTGTATGACTCCTTGACCGATCGTATTGGCCATTGGTACAACCCTCGGCAAAACAAATGCCTTTCATGCAAAGACATTGCTTAAATCACTTATCGAGGGGGAAATATG
>CANHJD010000176.1 GCA_947461145.1 Bacteriovoracaceae bacterium | reverse complement strand
GTGGGATCTGCAGAAAACTGCGATATCATTTTAAATGATCAATCCATTTCATCTTACCATGCCATGATTTTTCTTCAAGGTGGAGATGGGTTTCTCATAAAAGATTTATCTTCAGAAGCTGGCATTTTTGTTAATGGTAAAAGAGTGGATCAGTCTTTTGTTTCTTTCTCAGATGTCATTACTCTTGGGACCATAAGCTTCTGTGTTGAAGGTAAAGAATCCGATACTCCTATCTATAACCCAGATAGGCTTATTTCACGGGTTATCGAACAAAATGCTGTTTTTGATCTACCTGCAAAAGAGGGGCTCGTCTTTATTGATGGTGAGTATTGCGACATTAAGTTTGATGAAAGTTCATTCAGACCAGTGACTCGTCTGCCTTCATCGAATCTTCATTTTGATTTTGTTGATCTAGATGAAACTGTTGAGCCTCTGGATATTATCCATGATGTAAATACGAAAAGACTTGAAATTGTTACCTATATGAATGGTCTAATTATGGATCTCATCTATTTAGATCTTAAAAATGGTGAATTCTTTCTAGATTCAATTAAAGGTCGCAACTCTATCCCGTTCTACTCACTTACAAAAACAAAGCTTTTCACAATCAGAAAAGGGCAGCTAACTTTTCATCCGGTTGAGTCTCTTTCTTCATCTGTTCCCTGGGATAAGATTGTCCTAGATGAACCACTTTTTTTAACATTAGGGACTGAGCAAGTTTCCTTAAGATTTGTTGATAAAGGACATGACTTCCTTAAGATCCCTATGTTTTTTCGTGAGCGTGAATTTTTCAAGCAGTCAGGTAAAGTTTTCGCCACGGTTTTTCTTCCCATTTTTCTTCTGTTATTTGTTTCAATCCCCGTGCAGCAAGCTCCGGAGGAATCTGTCGCAGTTGTTTATAAACTCCCAGAGCAAATTAAACATGAAGTGAATCAAGAGAAGTCTGATTTAAGTTCTGAAGTGGTGACCTCAAAAGTTGTGAACACGGGAAATAAAGAAAGTCAGCAAGATCCCACAAAAGTTGAATCTTCTGCTGCCTCTGCATCTCAAAAAGTTCTAGCTAAAAATATGGCTCCATCCGCCCCAACGGCAGCTTCTAAGCTTCCTGTTGTTAAATCTTATGAGTTTAATTCATCTGTATCGATGACTTCTTTTGCTGGTGATGCTCCTAACATTACCGCAGGCTCTAATAACTCTAAATCTCGCTCAGATGAGTCTTTCAATATGGGTACTGCTGATAAGGCGGATTTGGTCGCGGGTGCAGATATAGGCGTTTCTAAGTTTAATGGATCGGATAAGACCGGCAGGGGAGCTGCCTCGTACGGATCTAAAGGTTTAGTTTCTAAGTCAGGTTTTGATAGCTCTTACCTCGAACCAAAAACAGTTGTTCTAGGTTCTATGGATCCGGAACTGTTAAGAAAAATTTTGAGAGAATATATCCCCCAGTTCCGTCATTGCTATCAGCAAGAACTAGTAGGACACTCTGATAAAATAAAAGGTGTAATTGATCTTAATTTCACTATTAGTGCTGAAGGACGGGTGGCCAAACACAATATACACGCCAAGGACGCTAGATTTTCTCAAAAAGGAATTGGGTGCATGGGCCAAGTTCTGGGTCTTATTGATTTCCCAAGGCCAAAAGGAGGCGGTGTTGTTGATGTTAAGCAGCCTCTTAACTTCTTTGCTGAAACGGAGAAAATTTAGGCGGCTATTTCAAGTTTTCTTTTCTCTTTGCCTTTAGCTTTCATGGAATGAGAGTCTTGTCGCCGCTGGTGATTTTTTATGATTAGTTTATGAATGTATTTCTCAATTTTTTCCATCATTATGGAGTTAGTCGAAAATCTAAAGGAGTTCTTCTTTCCGTCAAAAGTGGCCAGTTCTAATTTCCCCCAGATAAATTTTGGTACTGTTATTTGGAACTGGGAGAGATCATTTAGTTGCCATTCAACTATATCGGCTTTTGAGCTTAAAAAGGACCACCATGATCTTTTGATAAGCTTAATCTTATCATCGTGAATTTCTAGTTTATATTTCGGGCCTTGAAGCGTGTAAAAAATCAAATGAGCCTCCGTTGCTGAAGAGTATTGTCTTATCGAAAAAAAGTTTCGTTTTCTGAATAGAAAAGTTCAAAAAAACTCATTCAACTTTTTTATTTATGCTCCAAAGAAACTAGGGCCTAAAGAAATTCTTGAATTGAGGCTTCGGCAAAAATTTCCGCAATATTTCGACAATTTTTGATAAAAATGACCATGGGCCCAAAATCTTTTGTAAAGCACAAGCAAATGGCGCACATGTACATGTAAGAAATTGTTGTTTTTTAGCCTATTTCTCGAGAAAATTTATCGGATATTTCCACTAAATCTAGTTATAAAAACTGTCAAAAAAATGTCGACACTACTATATATAGATTTTTCGCTTTTCAATTGTCAGAACTCCTACTACGCTAAATTTAAGACAGATTAACTACACCACCACACACATCATGAAGAAGGAGCTGGGGTATGAACACAAGCACGGAGCAAATTTTAAAGAAGTCGAATGATCGGTTTGTACTTTTACCAATTAAGTACAATGACATTTGGGACATGTACAAAAAAGCGATGGCAAGTTTTTGGACAGCCGAAGAAATTGATCTTTATTCTGATTTAAATGATTGGAATAATCTCAATGATCAGGAGCGTCACTATATTTCTCATATCCTTGCTTTTTTCTCGGCTTCTGACGGTATCGTAAACGAAAATCTAGCGCTTCGTTTTTATAATGATGTGCAAATTCCTGAAGCCCGCGCATTTTACGGTTTCCAGATAGCCATGGAAAATATCCATGCTGAAACCTACGGTCTTTTAATTGATACATATATTAAAGATGCAAAACAAAAAGAATATTTGTTTAAGGCAATTGATAATATCCCATGCATCAAGAAGAAAGCTGATTGGGCCATGAAGTGGATTAATGGTAATGATTCTTTTGCTGAAAGACTTGTGGCCTTTGCTGCGATTGAAGGAATTTTCTTCTCTGGATCATTCTGTTCAATTTTCTGGTTAAAGAAGCGTGGTCTCATGCCTGGCCTAACTTTCTCTAACGAGCTCATTTCTCGCGATGAAGGTTTACACACTGACTTTGCTTGTTTGCTTTACAAAAATTACATAAACAATAAGCCATCAGAAACTCGAATCCGTGAACTCATCACAGAAGCTGTAAATTTTGAATGCGAATTTATTACTGAAGCACTACCAGTATCTCTTATTGGTATGAATGCAGATATGATGAAAGAGTACATCAAGTTCTGTGCTGACAGACTTATGAGACAACTTGGTTATTCAAATATTTATGATGCAAAGAACCCATTTGACTGGATGGAGCTCATCTCTATGCAGGGTAAAACGAACTTCTTTGAGCGTAAAGTTTCTGAGTATCAAAAGGCCGGGGTTGTGAATTCAACAAAAGAAAATGCTGGCTCAAACTTTACTTTTTCAACTGATATTGATTTTTAATTTTTAGAAGATTTCGAGAGGAGACAAATATATGTTCGTCATTACACGCTCAGGAAAAAGAGAACCAGTACAATTTGATAAGATCACTCACCGTATTTCTCAATTAACTTACGGTCTTGATCCTAAGTACGTTGATTCTATGCAAATTGCAAAACGCACTATTAACGGACTTTTTGATGGTATTACGACTGAAGAACTAGACAATCTTTCAGCAGAAGTTTCTGCATACATGACTTCTGTTCATCCGGACTATGCACGTCTTGCTGGAAGAATTGCTGTTGCGAATTTACACCGCTCAACATCTGATTCTTTTCAGGAAACTTTCGATATACTTTTCAATTACAAGAATGAGTTTACCAATGAAGCTCAGCCTTTAATCTCTCAAGAAATTTATAACTTTGCTCGTGAATACAAGGATAGAATTTCAACAGAAATTGCTTACTCTCGTGATTTTGAATTTGATTATTTTGGATTTAAGACACTAGAAAAATCATATTTACTAAAAGTTAATGGAAAGATTGTTGAGCGTCCTCAACATCTTTTCATGAGAGTTGCCCTAGGAGTACAAATTGGAAACATTGAAGAAGCCATCAAAACCTATCACCTTATCTCTGAGGGCTGGTTCACACATGCTTCTCCGACTCTTTTTAATGCCGGTACTAATAAGGCGCAGATGTCGTCATGCTTCCTGGTAGCGATGAAAGATGATTCTATTGAAGGAATTTACTC
>CANHJD010000175.1 GCA_947461145.1 Bacteriovoracaceae bacterium | reverse complement strand
TTGGAACTTTTACTTTATAACCAGATGGCAAGCTTTTAGACTTTATTAAACTAAGACCATTAAAGCGAAGAACTTTTGAAAGGATGCGCTCCCTTCCGTAAATTGGCCTGATTTCCAAATCTTCATATAGTAATTCTGAAACGGACTGATCAGACTTGAGAGGGAAAATGTGAAAGGGTTCAGCTATGACCCTATGAGAAAGGAAAATCATTAAAAAAAATACTATCTTCATAAAAAAATTATAGTCCATCCACCCTAGAATTTCAAAGGGGGGGGGGATAATTAGATTTTGGTAATACAAGTCGATATTTACAAGAGCATTTGGAATTAGGCTTCAGGGTTTTTTATTCTTTTTATTTATCCCAATGGGAATAGTCGCATTAACTTGCCCACTTACAGGCTGAATTGATTTCGAATCATATCGAACTCCGGCACCTACCTTGACCCCTTTATCTGTAGTAACACCGGCCTTCAGTGAAACTCCTGTATTGTTACTAACGGGAAGATAGTTTTGATTAGTCTTATAGCCACCGAACTCGGCTCCATACCCAGTCATAATATAAACTTTCATATCTTTGGGAATATCAAACTGAAAACCTAGTTGGGTTAAAAGATTCTGACCGACATTTGATCCTAGATACTGAACACCACCAAGAACTGATTTACCGTCACCTACTTTTTGCTTCACTTGTGTGTTCATTTCAACACGATTTAAAAAGAAGGTCATATTTTTCATTCCTCCTAAAAAATCGGCTTGTAGACCATGGGTTCGCGTCCAATCTGAAGGACCGAGTTCTTGAGTCAGCTGAGCATTGAGTTTCACATCTGTGCCCGTTTTTTTATTTGAATAATCAACATCCACCTTTTCTGAAAAGCCAAGGTTTCCATCAAAGATAATTCCAGCACCACTGTATGAATAAGTCGAATTCCTTTGATTAACAATCTCACCTTGATCGTTACGATCAATCACTTGATATTTTTCTTCTTCTGAGGCGACTTGAACACCGGCGAGGATGTTGGCATACACACCATTTAAATAGTGAATCTTAAATTGATTATTTCCTCTAGAGAAATTAAAGGTATTACCGAGACCGTAATAAGGATTAATATGCAAGCGGTGAATGGAATTATTGTAATCAATTGAACCAGAGCGTTCACGATTCAGGTTATTGAAGCTATAGCTAAATGGTTCCATTGCTTGATTTGTATTAAATTGAGAATAATTATAACCAAAACCAACTCCCACTCGCTTTTTTGGGGTACTTTTATCAATAAGAGCATAAACCGCTACCATCTGTGTGCCATTTGTAAGCATGCCTTGGTTCACACCATATTTAACAGAACTCTTTTTTGACTCCTCAATTTGAGACTGATTTTTTTCGAATGCAGCGCCTAGGTTCTGAAGAATGGTTCCATCAATATCCTTTACCACTGACGAGCCGGGCTTGCCTTCCTTATCCATAACTTTTTCCATCCATTGCCCATATTCGTTTTTTAGTACGGCAATGCTTTGATGTTTTCCATCTTTAACTCTATTCAAACGAATATTTATTCCTCCATCTGCACCAATAGGACTTGCTGGATCCATGGAGAGATAATTGAGCCCCTTAGAATCTTCAACATACCCACCATTAATTGTGGTGTAATCTCTCGTTCCCTTATTTCCTAGAAGCATCACAAAGTGCTGAGATCCACCAGCGCCAGAGGAATGCATTGTTAGGCAATCATCATTTGGGTTTACGGCCTGATAAAGCTGACAACCAAGAAAGGAGATATCATCACAGACTCCACCCATATTGGTATTCTGACTGAATAATCCATTCGCCTGTGAGGTCCAGTAGCGGGGGTTATTGTCCCCTTCAGGAGTCACATTCCTAGGGTCATTGTAATTTCTGTAAAGTGAGTCAGACATCGAGGCAATTAATTGAACCACCTGATCATGAGAAAAATTCATGGCCTTAATTTTATCTGCCATCATTTGATTCACTTTATTATTGTAATCAACATCATTAACCTTGTCGGCCTGATACATTTGGGAAGCACCAACAAGAAGAAGAGCTCCGAAATGAGTGAGTGGATCATCTTTATAAGTTTGAGAATTCGCAGTTGCGAGGCCCATAATTTTTCCAGCATCTTTAGAGAGCAAATCTTTGTATTGAGGATCTGCTGGATCATAAGATTGCAAATCCGGTGAATAAACGGAAACCCCATTTATATTCATATGAGGACGAGAATTATATTCACCAGTAAAGATAAGCACGAGTTCTTTGTCCTTATCTTTATTTTTATCTTTATCATCCGTCGGACAGTTTTGATCATCAGGACCTGGTGTGAGTGCAGGATTCATATCTTTTGCGATCACATCCCCACTTACCCCTTCTGGAGATTCAAGAGCAGAGATTTTAACTTGATCAACAAGTGACTTATCGATTGGAGGAGATACCTGAGCTAACAGTGAAGAGGAAAAACTTAAAAAGATGAGCCAAAATTTAAGCATGAGTATTTTTCGGCTTTTTTGGAGGAATTCTTAAGTGATTACGTCAGAAATTATTGGCGTATGAAAAGGTCATAAATGGAAAGAACTGCTTTCAACTATTGATAATCATTGGTTTAAAGAGTTCAGTTTCCGCTAAGATTTATAATCAGAGCTCCGAAAAGGTTGATAAGATGAGAAGGCCCTTACTTCTTTTACCATTACTCTTTCTTTTTGGTTGCTTAAATAGTGGCCCGAAAACTAATGCCAAATTACATATCTCTGCTGGCTTTACCATTACTGGTCTTCCTGGTGGAGTCATGGTTTATGTCATAAATAAATCGACTAACACCCAGAAATCAATCGCAACTCAGGAAAGTACTGTTTCCATTCCCCTAGAGAATGGCTCTTGGGAATTTGTAGCAATTGGATGGGCAGGATCGACTCCATTAATTGGCCCACTTAAATGTGGTAGAACTTCTGTTAATCTTGGAAATGGTGATGTCGATGTACATTTAAATATTTCCAGCGCGAAATGCGATAATGAATATTTTTCTCCAAGTTCATTACGGGCGAGCGGGATAACTAAAGATTTAAGAATCGTTCGTTGTGGAGATATTACAAATAAAAGCGCAAATGACTGTGATGGTGCGGGTCAAATTGGGAGCTACGGGTTTTATAAAATAAAGCTCCTCGCCCATGGTGAAACAGCAAGAAATAATTTAGGCTCAATTCTCGCAAGTCAAACTCCTTCACTAGAGTCAAACTGCTTATCTCAAAATGCGGCAGATTCATTTTTGGCAACAACCCTAAAAATTCCTTATGGAAGTTCATCTTTTTTTCCACCTACTTTAATTGAAAAGTATTCAGATAATACCTGCCAATCAGGGGTTGGAAAAACTTCATTTTATTTTCCAAAAGGTCTCTCAAGTGGCATGGTCCTTCCAGCATCAACTGCAATCACAGAATCTGGCACGGCATCTTCCGCGAGCTATGGAAATATATTCCTCAATTTACCTGTGGAGCTGAACCTTGCTACGAGTTCAACCAATCCAGGAAAAATTGATTTAAGCTGGAATAGCATCATAGGTGCAGTTAGTTACAATATTTATAGAGGAACAACTTCTGGATCACTAACTCTTTTAAATAATGCTGCCACTACGACCTTCGTTGATAACACACTCACCACAGGTGTGCAGTACTACTATGTAATTAAAGCTATTGATTCCTCAAATAACGAATTTAAATCCTCCACAGAAAAAACGGGCATGTCGATTTCGGCGATCACGAGCATTACCGCCTCTGTATTGGGTCCAAAGAGTATCGCGATCGCATGGACAAATCCAATTGGAGCAACTGCCTATGATATTATCTACGGAACAAGTGCCGTAGCTTTAACGAGCACACTTACTAACGCTACCTCCCCAGCAACAATTAGTGGTCTAACTCCAAACACGACTTATTATTTCGCCCTAAAAGCGAAAAACAGCATTGGTTCTGGTGCAACTGTACTTAGCAGCGTGGTCACAACAGTGACACCTTCTGTAGCAAACTTGGCCGCTGCTACCAATCCATATACTTTCACGGGGATCTTGGTTTCATCTCCCACTTCTCAATCTTTTACCATCACTAATAATGGCGGAACAACGGCTTCAAGTTTATCTTTTTCTATGGGTGGCACAGATGCCGCTCAATTTAGTGTATCAGCTCCAAGTTGTAGCTCAATGGTTAGCTCTGGTAGCTGCACAATTACTGTAACCTTTACA
>CANHJD010000174.1 GCA_947461145.1 Bacteriovoracaceae bacterium | reverse complement strand
GCCGCTCAATTTAGTGTATCAGCTCCAAGTTGTAGCTCAATGGTTAGCTCTGGTAGCTGCACAATTACTGTAACCTTTACACCATCGAAATGGGGGGATGCAAATGCTTATGTTTCTGCAACCTTTAATGATGGAGTAGAGAATAAAACGGTGAATGTTTTAACAGTAAACGGAGATGACTCTGTTGCCACTGGAACAATGTCGGCCTATTACTCAAATGCCGCAAACTGGAACACCTATGCCAAAAGTACAGACCTATTTGGTGGGACAACAGCTTCTCAATGTGCACCTGATACAGATACGACCTGTCAGCATGGTGGTGAACTACGTGTCACCTCTCTTCCAACGACAAATGGTTTTAGTAGCTGTACTGGCATGACTGGTGAAGACTCATTGATGGTGTTTAAATGGGAGTGTGTCGTCGAATCAGGTGTTGTAAAATTTCGCTCTGTGGGGCTTAATCCTGGTAAAGGCCTTAGAGATCTTGTCAATGCAACAACATGGAAGCAGATTCAGTTTAAGGCCAAGCTGTCCTCTATTCTTGTTTATCAGACTAACTTAAGTAATACTTGGTGGACTAATACAATTAGAAATCTTAATGGGCTCCATAATGCATCATTTGGTATGACAAGTACATTCTTAATGCCTAATGATCTTCCTGGATATGTTTCAAATACTTACCCACTCTATAGTTTTGATCTTCAAACCTACAACACAATATATACAGTAAGTACAAACCTGATCATACCCTCTTTTCATATAGGAGCGGCGAATGTCAGCTTGGTTACACTTCCTAGCTACAGCATTTCTAGCAATAATTTATTTGCGACTTCGATTTGCTCTAGTAGCACAGGGGCAGCAGACCTTCCGGCAATTATCTGCCAAGGAGGAACCGCTGGAGCAAAGCACGCCTGGATTGAAGTAAATGTCACAGGCGGATCAAGTGCAACAATGCACTCAATCGTGCAGGTTGCACCCAAATTCTCCAGAGTGCATAATACGGAAATTTCAAATGGGAACTTCGGCCTCAAACAAATAAATTCTACAAAGCCTAACTTCGTAACCGGTCTCTATAGTCATCACAATGCAAAAGGTGTTTGGCTTAGTGGGAATACTGCAACGACGACCATTAGAGAATCTACCATTACAAATAATTCATCTGATGGAATTTATATCAATAACTCATCAAACTTTGAAATAACAGGAACAATTACAAAAGCAAATTTAATAGGTCTTTCTATTGCAAATAGTTCCTCAAATGGAAGAATCGGAGGCCTAAAATCTTTGTTTAATACATACGAGGGAGTGAAAGTAAGTAATTCTACAGGTATACGAATTCATGATTCAATTCTTTCTTACAACGGATATCGAGGGTTGTATTTTTTCGGGAACACAACAACGGCTTCAAACAGCTTCCACAACTCAACAGTCTCCTCAAACTGCACAAACACAAATGCAACTCCACAAGGGGCGGTAGAAATTGAAGACTCAAATGAAAATAATATCTTCAACATATTGAGCACAGCGAACAAATGTTATGCGCTTAAGATTCATCACCCTTCCACTCAAACAAACCATAAAACCAATGTCCATCATTCTACGTTTACAAACAACTATGATGGAATCTATTTAAAATACAGTAGCTATAATTATTTCATGAGTATTATTTCCTCCCACAATTCAATTGGTGGGACAAGCACTTCAGGACTTTTTCTAAATTTCGCCAGCAATAATACATTTAAGAATCTTGTTACGACAAACAACTATTGGGGAATAAACTTTCTCGGAACGACTTCATACAATACATTTTCCAACGCTCTTCTCGTTGGGAATAATAGCAGTACTATTGACTGCCAATTTGGATCAGGCACCTTTACCGGGAACTCGGTATCCACATCCAATTGCGACTCCACCATAACCTTAGGCTCAAAAAGTACTGACGGCTCGTTTGCAGGAATGGCCCTAAGTGATGATAAAAACTCTGACAATACCACCCTTTCAAGTAACTCGGGACTAATAAATTACTCCAACATTCTTGATTTCTTAAATTTCTCAAATCCATTTCGATACTGGGGTAGTAAAACTGGTACTAATTCTAATCCATATTCAAGTGGAAATGGTTATTTATGCCAGTCAAATAATTGCGCAATTTGGGATTGGAGAATTAAAAGTAGTGACTCTACAATTTATAATAAATCTTTTGATGGTATCAACTCAAACACAGCTTTTTCTGGTGGATCTAGCTGCTCCAGCAAACTTGAGGGTTCACAATATAGTGCAGACTACAGAACTCTTCAAAATAAATTTCTCAATTTTGCTACTGAAATTCTTTTTGACCTTACCGGTGACGATGATGGTCTTTGCGAGTCCGGAGAAAACTGCATCTACTCTCCAAATTTTGGTTACTACCAAGGAACTGGAAACCTTACCTCTGCATGCACATTTTATGCAGGATCAGGGATTGGCAATATTACAGGTGTGACCCTCAAAGCTTACCAAACCAATTAAAGCTCGACCTCAAATGTTGTTCCTCCCTTAAAATCAACTAACCTAATAGTTCCTTTATGAAGATCAATAATCTTTTTCGTAATCGAAAGACCAAGCCCTGTTCCCTTTCTTTGAGATTTTTCAAAACGACTAAATCTCCCAAACAGTTTTGAATGAAACTCCTCGGGAATCCCCGGACCATTATCTTTAATTTGAATTGTTATATGTTCATTTTTAAAACTTAAGTTTATGTGAACAAGCCCATCATTTGGACTAAAGTCGATTGCATTATCAATCAAATTCAAAAAAGCAGATTTTAAGAGCTCCCCCATCATTGGAAACTCTAGAAGATTATGTGACTTAAGGAGATCTTCATCCACATTGAGGCGTATTGAAACTCCTCTTTCTTTTGCCTTTGGACCGGTCATACCAACAGCTTCAGTAATAATTTCAAGAATATTTTCTTTTTTAAGAGGCAAATTCTGGATTGCATCAACTTGGGCAAGAAGAAGCATATCTTCAACAACTTTGATGAGGTGATGCATTTCTTTTTTTACTTCGATCCAATCACTCTGCCCGGGAACATTTTTCTCAAGAGAATTTATCATTATTGCAAGTGGGGTTTTCAATTGGTGAGAGACGTTTTGAATAAACTCACTTCTCTCCTTTAAAAGAACATTCACCACCTGATCTCTGTGCCTTTTAACTTCATCTTTCCAAAACCAAAGTATAAATAAAACGAGAAAGAATGTTTCAACAAAAACCCAACCAAGGAAATTTTTAAAAACTTTGCTAAAGAGGAACTTCTCATCAAACTTTGTAACAAGAATCCAGTTCTCAGTAGTTTTAGGAAGACTTAATTGTGAAAAGACAACTAGTTCTCCAGATGAGTCAAAAGAACCTTGAATATTTTTTTGTTTTTTCAGATCATTGTAAATTTTTGGAAATTTTTTCTTGAATGAAGTTTTAAATAATGCAAATAATGAATTTCCCTTTTTTGGTATAGTTGCAATATAGAGACCTTCATAATCAATGAGGGACTGTTCATTAAAATAATATTTTGACTGCTCAGAAGTTGAAAATAAATCAAGAATTCTCATCCCATCAATATTTAAAATCAAAAGACCTGATTCACCATTTTTTAAATGTACTCTCTTTGAGACTCTAACAGTCGGCCTCATTGGAACTTCCATAACTCCATTAATGATATTTGGCTCAATAGAGGAAAAGTAGTAATCAGTACCTTGAACTTTATTTAAGTCTTGAAAGAAAGCTTGGTTCTGTAAATTAAATAACTGGAAAGACTGATAATAGACACTCCTTTTAGGATCTTGAACAATTTTAAAAAGCTCCTGTCCTCCAGCACTAGTCAGACGCACCTTAAAGTAACCAGAATGAGTCTCCAAGAACTCAAGAAGAGAATTTACGTTATCAGAAGTCTTTCTTTTATCTGACTTCTGAATAATATCGAGAGCCTTTTTCTCAAAAAAGCGAAAATCATCCTGGACGCCATGAAGAAGTGTATGAATTTCATGAGTAAGAATTTTATGATCTTTTAAAGCTTCAAGAGTGGTCTGAGTTTTTTCTTTTTCTAAATTCGTGTAAAAAATAAATCCATCGATTAGTAAAATGAGAAAAAGAACTGCCGAGCTAAAGACCAAAACTCTTTTATAAATAGGGGAAGGTAACTTATTCATCACTTAAAACATAGCCCACGCCTACAACCGTTTTTATTAATTTTTTAGGAAAATCAGAATCTA
>CANHJD010000173.1 GCA_947461145.1 Bacteriovoracaceae bacterium | reverse complement strand
TCATAAAGAAGACCAAGAAGAGTGCCTAGTTCGCCCTCAGGGAGCCCTTTATTGTAAAACCAAACGACATAGGTCTCGGGTAAATCAATCAAAGGGGTTCCCTGGTACTTACCAAAAGGCATCACCTTTGTGGCCAGTTTTTGGAGGTCGTTAGATTCATTTATCATTAGAGAAATCTATCTCAAATGAGTAGCGTTTGAGAATAGCTGATTAAATTAATACAGCAGTGCGCAAGCACAATCTGATGATTCAAATCCCTTATAAAGGGGATGAGAGAATTATCCGATATAAAGGTATGAAAAATCGCAGAAAAAAATTTTTGATCATACCAAAATTCCAACTTCCTTTGATTTACTTTGTGTCCACCTTATTCCTTATTTTTTCACTCATTGCTTTAGGATTGGTATACTTTAATTTTCATGAAATGAAACTTCTGGGACAAGAGATAGGCCTTGCGAACGGGCATCCATTTTTTGAATTTGTTCACAATCAGCAGAAACTACTCACACTCTCCTTTGCCACATTCATAGCTTTTGGACTTGTAGGAAACTTCATCTTTATTCTCTACTTTTCCCATCGTTTAGCAGGGCCAATTTACAAGTTAATCCAATTTCTTGAAGATGAGGATCTTAAAGGTCAAAAAATTATTTTTAGAAAGAATGATTTTCTCAAACCATATGAAGAAAAACTCAATGACCTTTTTAAAGGTCAAAGCTCTAAATGAAATTTGGCCTCATCCTGGTTTTATTTACTATTCTCTATTTTTTTTATAACGAGTATCAAGATGCTCGCGAAGAAATTAAAAAAGAACTCAAAACAAGCGCTATTGCGACAGGGGATTCTTTTGAAAAATTGAATTCCAGAATTTCCAAAAAGGTCAAAAGCGAAGGAACACAACCAATTCAACTTCAAGACCAACTAGAATCTAAAAATAAAGTTATTTTAGGTTTAGAATCTTCACTCTCCCCATCTGTTGGATATGATGAGAATATGCTTGAAATGCTAGAAGAAGACCCAGAAACAACTTTAAAAGAAATGGGCCATTTACTCGCCCGCAATCCTCATTCAGTTATTTGGAATAACTCACTAAACCTTATCAAAAATGCCAAAATCAATCCTGATCAAAAAATAGATTTTCTCAAGGCCCAACTAAAATCTTCGGGATCACTTACAGATGATGAGAATCAAAACATGAGAGTTTTAAATCAATACAAACGTATAACGCGAACAATGAAGGATATCTATATAACAGAATCAAGAGACCTTAATGAACTGGCAGAAGAATTAGGCAGTATTTCACCTCCAGGCGAGTTGCAGCAAGAAGTAAATTCAATACTTTACGATGAAAACAATAATTAAGAAAACGATTAATTAATACCAGACGTAAAATTGCCGAAAGAGTTAAATGACTAAGGAAATTTAATGAAAAAGACACTAACACTATTCACTCTATTTGGCCTTTTTACAATTGGTGCGAAGGCAGACCCAGTAAGATGTAATGAATATAAGTCTTTTTTATTCAAAAATATCATTAATGAGAATTGTTCGTTCACTGGTATGGAAGGCTACAACCAACTTGATATCCCATCTTCATATAAAGGAAGACCCGTTAATCCGAATACGGCATGTGGACCAACAGCTATCGCCTCAATTTATAAACACATCAATAATAACAAAGATTATTATAATCCAAAACCAAATACCTTCTTTACAGATGTAGTGGGGAAGGATGTTCAAAGCGAGTTAATTCCAGAACTTTTTCTAAAAATGGATACGAAGCTTAACTATGGAACCATTCCTTACTGGGTCTACACTCAAGGCCTCGCTGCGAAATACTTTGATGATAGTTTTACTGAGTTCTACAGTTTTTATGAGTCTAGCGTATTTAACGATGGCACCGACAAGTATTATGAAAAAGTAAAGAGAAGAAATCCTATGGCGGTTCTACTCGGTTACTTTACTCCCTCATGCGTAGATATTTTAGGGACAAAACAATGTTCATTAATTGCGCCTGACACACTTCACTATGAAGCAGTTTCAGGAGCAACAAAGAGATTAGACACAAAAAATAATTTTACTTCTTATTCAATTAAGCTCTGGCAAGGAAATGGTCTTAATAGTGGGGAAACTACAGATCTCACTCAAGTTTCTGGAGGCTGCAAAAGTGAAAAAACTATTTCGATATGTACAAGTTATGCTTTAAATTGGAGCTGGAAAAGCTGGAGCTTCACATCTAGTTGCAAATCTCAAGCCTCTACAGTTGTGTGTGGTCTAAGATATATTTTACCAGTACCTAAGGGGATGCGTTTTACCACAGATGACACAAATATAGAAAATACAAATGCGCAGTGGACATTCATGTTGGGTTACTTTGGATTGAATAAAAAATGAAAAAAAAATTATTGATTTTTATTGGGATGCTTGGCCTAGGATTAATAATATTTTTTTCTCAAAAAGAGATAATCAACCCTCATAAAGTTGACGGAGTTGAGCAAAAGTCATCATTGACCCCATCTGGCGAGCAGCTGGAAGCTAGTACCACAGTAATCAAAATTTCAAGTCCCGAAGAATTCAGCAACGAATTAAAACTCAGTGAACAAGAAAAAAAATTTCTCACTTCATTTAGCGAGTCAGAATATGACCTCGTGATTGCCCAGGCAGTTCTACTAAGTCTCCACGACCCTAAATCTCCCCAAGTAAGCGAGCTACAAAAGATCGTATTTCTTAATCCTCAAAGCAGTATCAAATCCATTGCTAAATTCATCAACAGTGACGACCTTCCAGGTGCTGAATTACAAAAATCGGCCCTTCTATCTTTGGGAAGTGAAATTGCCCTTGATGAAAACTCTAAGCGAACTCTCCATGAGGCTTCAACGGCTGAATTATACAAAATTGCAAACGCTCTGCCTGATTTACCAAGTGGTACTTCTACCCTGGTGGGTCCTGAAGCTGAACTTAATTTTATTCAGTCTCTTAAGAAAGAGGATGCCAATAAACTTGCAAGTGCTGTCTCCTATTTTAAAAATGCTTCAGCTGGCGCTGACGGGATTGTTGAGCACAAAGATGTGGTAAATGTACTTAAAGAAATTGATAACCCAATTATTAAGAATTTTCTTGCTAGAGACTATTTTGAATCAAATAGAGACAAGCTTAGCAGTGAAGACTTGGCAGAATTGAAGGAAGTTGGGGTTAATTATGATGGGTATTCGAAATCTGCTCAATAAGAATGGGGGGCAAAGAATAGCTTTGCCCCCCATTCATTTTATTTTCTAAAAGAGAATTGATAACTCTGCTCGAACACCGGTTTTTTAATATTAAGAAGATCTCCCTGCAAATTATTGGGAGAGATAATCTTTAAAGACACCTCGTTATTTTTAGAAATCTTTCCTTTTAATAAACCTGAAAGATTTAAGATAAGTGAATTCTTTTCCAAATTTACACGGCTTGAAGGATATTCTGCTTTAAGATTTACCACTGTATGCATTGGGCCCATCAGGGGATCTGCAACAATCTGGGCCTCTACAGACCCAATCCCAGAAATACTGCCCTCGAAGGGAAGCTTTAATAAGTTTGTTTCTTTATTAAATTTTCCACCAGTAAATTTTGTAGGAAAAATACTACCCACCATTTTATTATCGAGAATTTCAATAATAACTTCTCCCTCAATGTTTATCACTCCCATAGACTCAGTAGCATTCAGAGATTTCTTTTTAATAAGTACTAGTACTTCAGGCTCTTTAAGCAAATTAATAGAAAGGTTGAAATCTTCAAAGCGATTGTTACTGGCCAATACTTTAATTTCTAATGGAAACTCTTCTACTAAACCATTTGTAATAAATTGAACTTGAATCGCCACATTAAGCTGCTTTGCTTTGGTTTCATCCCGGTATTCAGTTCTTTGACAAGCATAAGGCTCTGCACGGTAGCGTGTCTCATAACCACAGACATTCTCTGAATAAGGAATATCACGGCAAGCATTTCGACCTGGAACATTCTCACAACGTTGACGTGGAATATTCTGACACTCTTGATCTACATAGCTCACGAGACGGCACATACGCTCACCTGGTACAGTTGAACAGGTCTGCCCACCTCCAACAGTTTGACAATTTTGTCCCCCACCAACAGTTTGGCAGTGCTGTCTTCCATTATTGTCTGTTCGGCATACTTGACGAACTGGTATCTGAGTACAAACCCGACGAACAGGTATCTGAGTACAAACCTGACGGCTTGGGCCTTGATGGCATTCTTCACGTGTACGAGTGACATTTCTACAAATGCGCTCGTTCTCGCTCCAGCAGCGTTGAGAAGAAGGAATCCACTG
>CANHJD010000172.1 GCA_947461145.1 Bacteriovoracaceae bacterium | reverse complement strand
CGCTTTGCCTGCGGTTGGGATAGGATGGAAAACCCTGAAACAACTCTGGCAGGTAAGGGCTGTGGCCCAAGGACTTTTGGTCATTTAGGATTTACTGGGACTTCTATTTGGATAGACCCTGATAAAAGATTAGGTCATGTAATTCTTTCAAATGCCACAAAACTTCACTGGTACAATAAACAAGGGCTTAACGATCTACGTCGAGCTGTAGGGGAAGTTGTTTGGCGGTTATAGGAAGAGTTTTCAAAGCCCTTTTCTCTTTATCCCATTCTCTGGTATTAAGTCTTCATATGAAAAACTTGATTTTTATCTTCGCCTTAATTCTTCCCCTAAGTTCATTTGCATCCATTTCAATAGTGAGTGATCTAGATGATACAATTAAAATAACCAATTCTGGAGATACTGTTGATGGTGCTATCAATGCGGCCCTCAAGAGTGATGTCTTTACTGGAATGACTGAGTTTTTTTTCGGAACTCAGGATTATACAAGTGATCTTCATATACTTTCTGCTTCACCGCGAGTTCTAAAGTTAAAGATTCAATCAACTCTTAAAAAAAGACAGATTCAATACAAGTCTCTTATTTTGAGAAATCTATCTCAGAATCAAACTAAGTTTGACTACAAAGTGGCGGCCCTCAAAACGTTATTGGATAAGAGTGCTGATGATTTTATTTTTATTGGAGATGATGTCGGACAGGACCCAGAGGCCTATGCCAAAATTCAAGAACTCTATCCGAATAGGGTTCTTGCGATCTATATTCATGTGGTAAATAATCGCCCTGATGCAGCCGGTACGAAGTACTGGACAACCTTTGATCTCTTCTTAAGGGAGTTTGAGGCCGGACGAATGAGACAGGCCTGGGTGGAAAAAGGTTTTGGCTTAGTTCAGCACGAGACTAATTTAGAAAAAATTCTTCCCGATTTTGCCCATTGTCCAACTACTTTATCTCCATGGTCTTGGCAGGAGAGCTCATTTTTTGCTCCAGAATCCATGCTCATTGCTTTAAAGCTTGTGGCCTATTGCCAAGCTAGAAGCTCAGGTATTTTGATTTTACAGTAATTATCGCAACTCCTTTTTCAGTCTGCTAGAATATAGGGACTACTGAAAAAGGAATTTCATGGATCTTACGAATCTCATTTCACAAGATGATCTAATTAAGAAGCGCTCAAAGATTAAGAAAGTTTTTTTCTATCGAATCTGTGGTGCGGGTATGGGACCAGCAGCTGTTCTGGTTAAGCAGGCAGGATTTGAGGTTGAGGGAGCAGACTCGGCATTCTACCCTCCAATGAGCACATTTCTTGAATCAACTGGAATTCCCCTTTTTAAGTTAGATAAAGTGACCCCCGAATTTTTAAAACAATATGATTTAATTGTTGTAGGTAACTCAGTGTCAGGAAAAGCTGAGGCTGCCCGAATGATTGAACAAACAGGTGTACCTTTCACTTCTTTTCCATCGGCCCTTGGCTCACTAGTTCTAAAAGATAAAAACGTTATTGGAATTGCCGGTACACATGGAAAAACAACGACTACATATTTTATGACTCAGCTCTTAGAAAAGCTTAATCAGAATCCAGGATACCTTGTTGGGGGAATTATTGAAGGGCGAGATCCTTCAAAGCTTGGAGATAAATATTTTGTAATTGAGTCAGACGAATATGATTCGGCTTATTTTCATAAAATTTCTAAGTTTCGCCTTTATGAAATGAAAAATATGATTCTGACTTCTCTTGAATTTGATCACGCAGATATTTTCTCTTCAGTAGAAAAAATTGAAGATGAGTTCAGACATGTTATTCCTCAAATGAAGTCCACATTGATTTTTAATCAGGAATACACTTCAGCCATGAAGCTTTATCGCGACTATCATAAGCAAAATCCTGCTCAGAAATGGTTCTTGTATGGTGACAAATCAGACATTGGACCACACGATGTTCAGACGCATGAGAATGGCTCTTCATTTACAATCCTCTGGAATGGGGAGAGAGTTCCTTTTGAATCTTCTGTTATTGGCCAGCATAACGTTTTAAATGTGGCGAGCTGCTTAATTTTTCTCCTGTCTGAAGGTTTCAGTATCTCTGATGTGCAGCGTGCGACTAAAGAACTTGAAATGGTGAAGCGTCGCCAGGAAGTTCGAGGGAAATATAAAGGCATGACTGTGATTGATGATTTTGCCCATCATCCTCGAGCGATCAATGTAACAATTGATGCAATTAGAGCGAGATTTAAAAATAAAAAAATTATTACAATTTTTGAACCGATCTCTGCAACCGCCAGAAGTTCAATCTTTCAAACCGAGTTTAGAGATTCTTTGGCCCAGTCTGAAAAAGTGATCATTGCGAAAGCTGAAATGGCCACAACAGCACTTATGGGCAAGGACTTAGATGCAGATCTTCTGTCAAAAGAAATTGCACAGAAAGGAAAGTCCTCAATTTGTGTCACCAAATTAGATGATCTAAGAAAAGCGATAGATAATTTTGCAGAACCGGATGCCGTTTTACTTGTTTTGAGCAATAGAACTTGTCTTGGTTTATGGGAGTCGAGTTTTGTTCAAGAACTTAAGGCGTAGCGGTTTCATTTTTCTCGCTACCGTTATCTCAATCTCTTCTTGCGCTTCCTCAGGGATAAAATGGCAGGGAGCAATGTCTAATCACGTTGCGAGCTACATGGATTCCTTTACCAAATTTAGAGAAAGAATCTGTGTCCCCAAGGCCAAAGAGCTTTTTGATGAATATCTTAAGGCCTATCGCGGGCAAGGATACTGGATTCCTGAATTAAATGATGATGTTGATATTGAATCGATCAGCATGTTGCTGCCAGAATTTGAAAAGAAAAAAGAATGGATTAAAAAACAGAAACAAAAAGTTTCTAAATCAGGGCTTCCTTCAACAAATGTGACAAGAGAAGTTCGTGAGTTGCTTCGTCGTCTCTTAGAGCTCAAGAAAAGTGAACTTTCAAAAGATGAGAAAATAAAAACGATTTCTCGAAAAGAGTCTCTTAAACTTCAAGAAAAACTTGATCTGAGTTATGAACGTTTGATCAATAAACTTTCATTCCTTTCCAACTATCGCTATCCCGTTGATCATTTAAAAAATAGAAAAGTCTATGATGAGTTCCGTGAAAAAGAGGATCCTCCCTCAATAAAGATTGCCAATTATTCGTTCCTTTATCGAAAGCTCCTTGAAGATGGGGCCTATAATAAAGATCACACTGGTTCAGATATCTATCTTCGTACGACGATGGATACGTTGCACTTTGAGCTCAAACAACATGATTTCTATCTTACTGAAGATGCGCGATATGATCTTGAGTTTATCCTTGGTAAAATTGAGAAAGAACTTGAGCGAGGAAAGAATAAAATTCTTGAGCGCCTCTCGGAGTGGGAAGAGCGCACTACGAGAACACAGGCCTTTTATCAGTCTCTCACATTGCCTGAAAACCAAAAAACCATCACGGTTCATGGAAAAAAATCAACACCTAATAAAGAGCTTATTCGAGAGCATAATCGCGCCGCTGATCGATTAAAAGAATTTGTCTATAAAAAGCAAGCCGAGGTTTACCAGTATTGGCTCAATCAGCCTGAATTGACTCGCTCTATTTTTGTTTTAGAAACTATTTTAATGAATGAAGTGGGATCAGTAGATGGGGAAGATGCTTTGGAGAGGATGGATGTGGCACGAGTGGTGTCCAATCGTCTTGATAAGCCAAAGTATTTATCAATCGGAAAAAAAGAATTCATCTATCCCTATTTGAAAGAAGTTACATCTGATTTTCATATACAGAGTGAGAAATGGTTGAATGCTCTGTTTAAGCAGGGAGAGTTTTCATTTACTTATTACTACATGAGCGGAGCTCCGATGATTTTTTGTCCTGACATTTCCGGATCCGCAAAAAAACTCAGGGCCCAAAATGTCGAGATTGCCCTTCAGGTCCTCAAGGAGGGAGAGACACCATTTAAGGCCACAAGATATTTCTCTCGCTCAAGTATGATAGGCAGAATTCATATGGAGACTATTTGGGAGGACTACGTCCAGTTCGCAGAAAGACCAGGACTTTTGGCAATTGGTCAGGAGAAGTTACTTAAACAGGTTTCCCAAGGTCATTATGAATATTTGTATTCCTTCCAAGATCCATCCAATCAGGCCTATCAGGTGATGGAAATTGGTGGAGAAAACTATGCTCTAACTGAAAAGAATGGAATTAAGCTTTTTTATCGCCATCGCAATCCCCATTACTTTCGCTATTTCACCAAAGTCGGAAAATAGATCTCATTTAGGCCAAAAAATCCCTAAATTCTTTTTGATAAAACGTATGGGTCGGGGTATAAATCCGGCACTCT
>CANHJD010000171.1 GCA_947461145.1 Bacteriovoracaceae bacterium | reverse complement strand
CACTCAAGGTCGATCTGTGCTCTGATCGCGTAGAGGTCTCGAAAGAGTCTCGCTTTCAAGTGTGGACCATTTGTCGCCTCATAATTAGCAAAGACGAGTTGGAAGATTGTTTCTAGGTCATTTGAAATTCCAAACTTAATTTTATTAATGATTGAAACCAAGTAGGGAGGGGACTTAGGGTGGTCTTTTAATTTCTCAAGATAAAATAAGGATCTTTTAAAATCACCTTTTTCAAAATAATTCATAAATCCGGCATGAAAGTTTAAATGATAGTCATTCGGATAATAAGTCGCGGCCAATTTATAAAGCTCCTCAGCTCCCTCAAGATCATCTTTAACAATTGATAAATACTGTCCACCATAAAGATAGTTTTCATAAAAATAAGGATCAAGCCGTTGTATCGTCATAAATCGTAGAAATAACCAATTATTGAGATCTTTCTGCTTATAGTGGTCCATATCAGATTCTAGTAAAGTTTGGATCCAAATCAGATCTGCAATAAGTCTCTTGTTACCTGCATGAAAAAAGTAGAATAAGTTATTATTAAAATTAAGGGCACTATCTTGCTTTGAAACATTTAATACGGGTCTGTCCGTATTTTGATGAATAATTCCTGAAATAAAAAATAAAGTGAATCCCAAAGCGAGTAGAAGTGATTCTTTAGAGAAAAAGTGTTTTCCAAGTTTATTGATAAGCATACTATTAGCATTATGATTAAATTTCACAATGTAACAAAGATATTTAAGTCCGATCTTTTAACTCAGCCATTTGTTGCGCTCAACGATGTCACATTTGATATTCCTGATGGCTCAATGGTTGGATTCTTGGGGGCCAATGGAGCGGGTAAAACCACTTCTCTTAAAATAATTATGGATTTTATTCGTCCTACATCTGGGGAAGTTCTTTTCTCTGAAAGTTTAGGTAAAAATAAAATGGATATATTTAAAAACATTGGTTTTCTTCCTGAACGACCATATTTTTATCCTACACTTACGGGGTATGATTTTTTAAAATTTATGGGACAACTTTCAGGCCTTGACCAAAAGACCATAGAAACGGAGATAACCAGATGGGCACCGATTTTTAAAATTGATTATGCACTCAAGCGTGAATTGAAGACATACTCAAAGGGAATGCTCCAAAGAGTTGGCTTTATGACAACCATTCTCCACCATCCAAAGATCATTATTTTAGATGAACCTTTGTCAGGTCTTGATCCAATTGGAAGAAAAGAATTAAAGGATGTAATCATTCAGGTTCATAAAGAAGGTAAAACTGTTTTCTTCAGCAGTCACATTGTTCCAGACATTGAAGAAATATGTGATCGAGTTATCTTTTTGAAAGAGGGAAAACTCGTCTATGATGGGTCTGTTTCAAGTTTAATGAAAAAGGCAAAAGTTCAAGATTATTTTATTAGTGCCATTGTTCCCCAAGAGATTGAATTTAAAACAAACCTAAAAAAATGCACCCAATTGCCAGATCAATTAAAGAAATTTGTCGTTTCTGAAAATGATCGTCACTCATTAATAACTGAATTAATTTCTAACGGATGCAATATTGTTTCAGTTGAGATGCAAAAAGTGAGTCTGGAAGAAATCTTCTATAACTCAAAAGGTGATTTATGATCGCTGAAAAAATTAAGATAGTTGCCTACTACACATTTAAAGAAATTCTTAAGAGTAAAGTTCTTTTGAACGTCTTCTTTATGGGACTAGGCTTAATGCTGGTGACTTATGTCGCAACGGAATTTACTTATGGAGTCCCACATCGAATCACATTAGATGTTGGCCTTGGAGTTCTTTCATTGTCCTCACTGGCCATCTCCTTGTTCTTAGGGGTCACTCTTTTATCAAAAGAAATAGATTCAAGAACGGTTTATATGGTCGTGGCCAGGCCTGTTCCACGTTATGCGTTTATTATGGGAAAAGTTATTGGACTCATGGGAATACAAGTTATAAATGTAATCCTCTTAACTTTAACAACATTTATAATAACAATCATTTTAGGAGGAGAGTTCACTCCTTTGATTTTTTGGACCATAGGGTTCATCTTGTTGGAGTCACTTCTACTATTACTCGTTGTGGTCATGATCTCCTTACTCGCCAACACTATCCTCTCAACACTTTTATCAATAATTATTTTACTCCTTGGACATTCTATCAAGGACGCACAAAATCTTACCCTCGTTAAAACCCAACCGTTTTTACAAAAACTTCTAGATTTTTATCACTTCGTTTTACCTGGCTTTTATAAATTTAATTTAAAAGACTATGTTATTTACAAAGCTTCAGTACCGTCATCTTATCTTTTTGCAACTCTTAGCTATGGCACAATTTACTCACTTTTTTTATGCACAATAATAATTTTTTTATTTAATAAAAAGAACTTAGACTAATGGAAGAATTGCTTTCAATATATTCACTTATCTTTGGTTTACTCATTGGAAGTTTTTTAAATGTGGTCATCTATAGGCTGCCACTAAAAAAAGACCTTACCTTTACTCGGTCAATGTGCTCAAACTGTGGAAATACGCTAAAGTGGTATCATAATATTCCAATCTTTAGTTTTCTTTTTCTTCGTGGCAAATGTGGTTTTTGTAAATCTAGAATATCTTGGCGCTATCCTTTGGTTGAGCTTATGACAGGCCTGATTTCTTTTTGGCTTTTTCCAAATACTCTCAGCGCTGAAATGTTAGGTCTTTATTTTTTTTACTTTGCCATTGCATGTGTATTTATATGTCATTTTTTCATCGATCTTGATCATCATCTATTGCTTGATCACTTAAATATTTATTTGCTGATCCTGATTCTTCCCTATTCTTTTATTCACTTTCATTGGAGTTATTGGCTCGCTGGTGGAGCGTTCGGATTTTTTATACCTCTTTTGGTAACATGGCTTTTTTATAAATTAAGAGGTCAAGTTGGACTGGGCGGAGGAGATATTAAACTCTTCGGTATCCTGGGATTTCTCCTTGGGCCAACAGGTATATTCTTCACAATCTTTTTAAGCTGCCTCTTAGGAGCAATAGTTGGAATCACACTTATCTTTTTCAATAAGCTAACAAAAGATAGGCCTATGGCATTTGGTCCGTCTATTTTGGCGATTGCTAGCTTTCAGATTTTTTTATCTGAATATGCTTTTAAACTTCAAACTTGGTTCTTTAATTAGAGAGAGGCTAACTTGGATTTAAGAGAAATAGATAAAAAAAATCAATTCAGACATCCATGGGAAATCATAAGATCGGAATTTATTCTTAATGAGATCAAAAAAAGTAAAATTAATAGAGTTATAGATATTGGTTCGGGAGATGGTTACATTGGAAAAAAAATTCAACAGGATTTAAAATTACCTGTCCTATATGTTGATAATTCTTTTTCTGAGAAAATGTTGGAAGAGCAGAATCATTTCAGTTCTATTGATGAAATTTCTTTTGTCCCTGGTGATTTAATTCTACTTGCGGATGTACTGGAACATATTGAATTTCCAGATCAATTCCTACAGGAACTTAAAAGCAAACTGGTAAAGGGAACAATTGTAGTTATAACAGTCCCAACATTTCAATTCCTCTTTTCAGAGCATGATAAATTTCTGGGTCATTTTAGAAGGTATTCAAAAGAGCAGCTTTTGCAATTAACTGAAAAAAATCTCAAATTGAATTCTTGTCACTACTTTTTCTTCTTACCACTCATTGTAAGATGGATTCAGGTTTTTTTTGGTTTTTCTCTAAAAACAACTTCAGTATCTAGTTGGAGATTTCCACAATCTCATTTTTTGACAAGATTCATATTGTTCATTTTTCGATTAGACTTATATTTGTTCAAGCCTTTACCTGGTCTCAGTCTCTATTTCAAAGGGACAATTCAATGAAAGTAACATTAGTTATCCCCTGTTATAATGAGGAATTGAGACTAGATACTAAAAATTTTTCTGGATCCGATTCACTAAGATTCATTTTCATTAATGATGGATCTACTGATGGAACATTATCCATTCTGAATGGGATATCATCAGACTGGGTTAAAGTTCACAATCTTCCAAAGAATCTGGGAAAGGCAGAGGCCGTGCGACAGGGAATGTTGATCGGCACCAAAATATTTCCTGATTCAGATTGGATTGGTTTTTGGGATGCTGATTTGGCCACTCCACTTAATCAGGTAGAATATATGTTGATGTTTAAAAGCTTAGGTGGAGAAGAAATTGATGCTATTTTTGGTTCAAGAATACTGAGATTGGGCGCCAACATTAAAAGAAATTTTATTCGACACATTTTGGGTCGCTTTTTTGTGACTTATTCTTCAATCCTTCTTGGAAGTAAGGCCTACGACAGCCAATGTGGGGCTAAACT
>CANHJD010000170.1 GCA_947461145.1 Bacteriovoracaceae bacterium | reverse complement strand
AATTTACTGTCGATGGTAAGGAAGTTAAAGCCTTCAAGCGAATTGTTGGGACAAGCAGGGGATCACTTAATTCAAACCCAGTGATAAGTGATCTTTTATTGAATGGAGTTTCTATTACAAGTTTTCCCAGTAATGGAGATAATCTTCTTATTACCTCAGATAGCCCAGAAACTTATTCTTATAGAACCTCTGATGATGTGACTGAAACAAGATCTGAGTCGCTGCAAGTCGCTTGGTATACATCCTCAGGTAAATTCACCCTGGCAAAAACAAATATTGATGAATCAACTAAATACGATAGTGAGTCTCCTTCCGGAGCCTCACTTGTCATGGCCGTAGTTCGTGACGAGCGCGGCGGATTGGATTTTCTTATTAAGAGATTTCCTTAAGGGATTTTTATGAAAGACATCATTTCCTCATTCCCATTAGCCTTGAAAATGATTTTTAAAGATCCTATTAATCTTTTATTATCAGTCATCCCTACACTCATGGCGCTGACCCTATATCTTTTTACAATTGGATATGTTTTTCAGAATTCAGAGAAGTTTATTGGATTGTTTCAGGGGTATGCCTACGGCGATGAAGGCGCCTCTTTCTTTGCAAAAATTCTTACAGCCGCCATTATTATCTTTATATTCTTTCTCATGAGTTGGACATTTGTGGTGGTCGTCGGGATCATATCAGCGCCTTTCAATTCTCTTTTGAGTGCACGTATTGAAGATAAGTTACTTCTACATGAGCTTGATTTAACCAATAAAGAGGCTTTCAAAAAAATACGACTAAGTCTTTTTGGTACATTTAAAAATGAGCTAAAAAAGCTCGTGTTTATCTGTCTATTAGGAGTTCTGGCCTTCTTTCTTAACCTTTTTCCTCTACTATATCCTGTGGGACTTTTTCTCTTCTCGGTACTTATTGCTGTCCAATTCATTGATTATTCATGGTCCAGGCATGGAATGCATTTTTCGGGGTGCTTTGGGGAAATGATGGCAAACTTGTTTTCCTACGCGATTGCAGGATTTTTCTTTCTCTTATTAGTCACTGTGCCGATAATTAATGCATTCATTCCAGCGTTAGCAACAAGTTATTTTACGGTATTATGGCTAAAACGAGCGAACAGGATCCCTTAGAAAATACCCCGTCTGTTGATGGGGTAAAAGTTATTGTGATTAAGCTTCCCTTTGATTTACAGGAGCGACTCCTTAGTTTTCCATTTTTACATCTCATAAGAGAAAATTATCCACAGGCCGATCTTCATTTCATTACTCCTAAAAAACAAATAGAGGTCCTGAACCTTTTGCCCTTTACAGCTTATTATCATGAGTTTGATGAAGATGAGATTGAAACTGTTTTTGATGTGCATCGCTACACTGCTACGGCCAAAATTTATAACGTCGATATTTTTATTTCTCTTACAAATTCCTTTGTTGATGCCTGTTTAGGATTAGGTCTGAGAGCAAAAATTCGAGTGGGATTTTCTGACGGATGGAAAACATTAGTTTTAACTCATAAGACGCCTAGGCTTGCAGGTCACCATCTCTCAGAAGATTATTATGCTCTCTATAAGACATTAATTGGCGCAAATATTGATACAAAACTCAAAGTTATGTCTAGAGATGTAACTCCTGTTATTCAAGAATGGGAGTCAGAACCTTATATTGCGATTAATCTCTCTCCTCTTAGGCAGGCCGCCATTGAAGAAGAAATAGTTGAACTCATTAATTATTTTGAGAATCAACGGATCATACTTTTTGCTTCAGAGGATCAGGAAAACGCTCAACTTCTTATGGAGCAATTTTTAGCAAAACTTTCCAAAAAGAATAAATATCAAAATTACGTCTATAAATCATGGATTGAGCTAGGTAAAATGCTCGCTTTCTCACGAGGAGTGATTACATTTAATGGCGCTGCTGCAAGTCTATCCACTTATGTAGGTTCGAAGACTGTTATCCTTTATGATTCTGAAGATCCTCAGAAAACGGCACCTTTCTATTTTTTTGGAGATTTTATCATCTTAGGAGTGAATGACCCCACCTTAATTCATTCAACACAATCCTCATCCGTTCTGAAAGATCGAAAACGGTTTAGTATGAGTGAAGTCTTTGGAAAATCTTTTGAGTTTTTTAAATTAAAATAAAAGGAGTACTGGCCGATGCCAGCACTCCTTCTGCACTATTGAAAGCTTTGAAGAATTTCGTTTAATGAAGTCAATTTATCCTGGAATAACTTTGCTTTTTCTTTAACTTCAGCTCGGACTTCTTCCGGTGCATTCGCCATGAAATTCACATTCGAAAGTTTCGCCTCAACTTTTTTGTATTCAGCTTGAGTCTTCTCCATGTCTTTTTTGATTCTGTTGACCTGATCATTGATATCTATAAGTCCCTCTAGAGGAATGAAAATTTCAGTATGAACAGTTGCAAGAGAAGCTGATTTTTTAGGCTTTTCAGCCGTTTTATTGCGAATTGTTCCCGATTTTACATTGGCGAGATCTTTCATAAAGTGACGAGATTCATAGATAAATTTTGCTAGTTTCTTGTCATCTGTGAAAATTTTCACGTCAATTTCATCTTTCGGTTTTAAATTCACTGATGATCTAATGTTTCTTATTCCAGTTGTGACATCGATGAATTTATTCATCATCTCTTGAACTTCCGAATTCTCAAGTGACTGATCAAATTCAACGTAATCCTGAACGATCAGAAGAGAATTTTCTTTTTCAAGATAACTCCAAATTTCTTCAGTAATAAATGGTACGATTGGGTGAAGAAGAGTCACAATTTTTCTGAAGCAATATTTCAGCATTGTTGCTCTGATGATTTTGGCTTTTTCATCCTCACCATTAAGGATGTTTTTTGAAAGCTCGATATACCAAGAGCAAAATTTTTCATAAACAAATTGATAAATCTCTGAGCATGCATCATCAAAACGATAAACGTCCATCGCTTCATTCATTGATTTTGCAACAGTATTAAGCTCGGCCAGAATCCACTTGTCATGAAGATGCCATTCGGATTTAACCGGAAGTTCATCTTTTGCTTTATCAAGATAAGGATGAATAAAACGGAATGCGTTCCATAATTTATTCACAAAATTTCTATAACCTTCGATTCTTTCTGGATCTAGATTTAGGTCTCTGTTATAGCCAGAGCCTGCTGCAAGTGTGAATCTCATGGCATCAGCGCCATATTGTTTTACCATATCTAGTGGATCAATGCCGTTTCCAAGGGACTTACTCATCTTGCGTCCCTGTTTATCTCTTACAATAGCGTGGATATAAACGTGCTGAAAGGGAACTTTGTTAGTGACTTTCATGCCCATCATCATCATTCGGGCAACCCAGAAGAAGATAATGTCAAAGCCAGTAATTAGAGTTGAGTTTGGATAAAAATCATCAAATCTTTTCTCTGCCATGGCCTTTTCATCTGGCCAGCCGAGGGTTGAAAGAGGCCAAAGACCTGAAGAGAACCATGTATCTAGAACATCTGAGTCTTGATAGATATCTTTGTCTTTACACTCGATACACTCATGGGGAGTTTCTTCAGCGGCCCATTTAGCATTACAGTGACGACAATAATAAACTGGAATTTGATGTCCCCACCAAAGTTGTCTTGAAATACACCAGTCTTTAGGATTTCTTAACCAGGCAAAGTACGTATTCTCCCAGCCTTTCGGGAAGAAGGACATTTCACCACTTTCAACGGCCTTCACAGCAACTTCAGACATTGCAGTTGTATTAAGAAACCACTGTTTTGAGACCATAGGCTCAACTATTTCATCAGAGCGCTGACCATGCCCTACAGGATGAACGTGATCTTTTTTCTCTACAAGTTCTCCCAGCTCAAGAAGAATTTCTTCTACTTTTTTACGAGCATCTTTAGGCTTGAGTCCTTCGATTTCAGGGGCATTTGTATTAAAGCTTCCGTCTTTATTAAGAATATTAATAATTGGAAGATTATTGCGTTTGCCGATTTCAAAGTCATTGAAGTCATGACCAGGAGTTACTTTGAGGCAACCGGTTCCTTTTTCAATATCAACATGCTCATCACCGATAATAGGTACTTCGCGATTACAAATAGGAACGATGGCAGTTTTGCCGATAAGATCTTTAAACCGCTCATCATTAGGATTCACTGCAACTGCCGTATCTGCAAAAATTGTTTCAGGTCGAGTCGTGGCAATAATAAGTTCCATATTCGGATCTTCTTTCACTTTATATTTTAAGTGATAGAAGAAGCCTTTAACTTCTTTATGCTCCACTTCAGCGTCTGAGATTGCTGATTGAAGAATGGGGTCCCAATTCACAATATAATCTGCCTGATAAATCAGACCTTCATTAAAAAGCATGACGAAGAATTTTTTTACGGCCTTATTAGGGACTTCATCTAGGGTAAAACATGAGTAGTCCCAATCACATGAAACACCCATCTTCTTTTGTTGATTAACGATTTCATTTCCATATTCTTCTTTCCAGGCCCAAATACGCTTAAGAAATTCATCACGTCCAAGATCGTGCCGATTTTTCTT
>CANHJD010000169.1 GCA_947461145.1 Bacteriovoracaceae bacterium | reverse complement strand
TGCTTGTGCATCGACTGTCGCAGTAGCCACTGCAGGTAAGTTCTTTTCGCCCGTTTCTGATAACTTATATAAAGAAACTTCAGCATCACACAAACCCGCGTAGGCATTGAGTGAGGAGTACCAAGAATTTTTGTGACCACTCACTAACCCGATCATCGGGTTAACTTGGCCTTCAATAACCTTAGTCAATTGAGTTGATTGCTTACCGAGTGAAAAACTAATTCTTTCTCCACAAGAAGTGGCGAAAAAAATTAAAAACAGAATAGGTAAAAAATGAACTCCTCTCACTCTTGCTTTATCGGCTTAATCTGGAATCTAATTTAGTGATTTCAATATGTTATTGAACGTTGAATTTGACCTGCAAGTGTATGATTTTTCTATCGCCCGTCATTGCCTAAGGTAAGGATCCTCTTTCAGGAACTGAAAGAGGATCAAACATAACATTACTTACAAATAATCGTCACAACTCTCTGCGGACCTTTAAAGATGACGTACTTAAAAACCGAATCTTCTATTTCATAGTCTTTAGGGCATTTATCTTCCGCCTTCTTGGCACAGGACTCATCAGATGTTAACAACCGATGGCACTGAACCTCATATTCTTTTCCGGCCTCTTTCGTTTTAATCGTGGAGCAGCCACTTGTGAAAACTGTCAATCCTACTATTAGGAATATAATTTTCATACTAAAGTCTCAGTTAGCACTTTGGATTTAAAACATAACTTGTTCTTTCTGCCTCTTTTACTGCTCCAGTTATTCCCCAGTCGATCACAAGAATAGAAACTATACCAAAATCTAACAAAAGCCCCCATAGGCTTGTTGCGTCAAACTTAGTCTCAACATCAACTTGTGCCGGCTTACATCCAGTTTTTTTGGCTATAAAGCGTGTATCTGCAAGATTCTTTTTAGAAACCTTTACTGTTGCTGAATCGGTTCCGAGCTCTTCATTGTCGAGATAAAAAGTTGTACCAGGTACATCACTTCTAAGTTTGATTTTTTCAGACGTTCCACTAAACATCGATGCGCAACTTGTAACAAGGATTAGTTGAGCTAAAATGATTGCAACAGATTTCATGAGATCCCTTTTGGTATGGTTAATAATTGAAGATGTTTAAGGGTATTAGATGACGGTAATTAAACAATTTTATTTCGATGAGCTGAATTTTTTTTCATCTTGTCGTAATTCCTCTCATAAGATCTTTTTATATTTTTTTAGATCTATCTTTATTAAGTTTGAATTTTTTTGTGTTGAACCTGCACCTTTAAGAAAAGATTAAGCACTAATGAGATTTCTTGGGATTTATTATTTGAAATTTAAAATGAACTTATCCCGTCAAGGTTGGTGCAGTTGTAGCTGCTTCTTCATTTTAAATCCCTAAAGATTTGTAATTGTTATATCAGGAATGCAATTATGGAAAAAAATTGTCATAAGAAAGCTTAGAATAAAATTAAAAACTATATTGCCGAGCTTTTGCAATTAAAGAAAGTATGACCGGAAAGTTGAAGCAGAGTAGATAGCTTGCCAAATTTCTAGTATCTTCCATGCAAATTATGGTAAAAAAAAATATGAAATTTTCTGAAAATCTTTCTTTTTACTTAAAACAAGAGAAGCTTAGCTTAACAAAACTTGCCAAAGTTCTAGAAGTTCCAAACTCAACAGTTCATGGTTGGATAAATGGTGTTACACCCAAAAATGTTCTAATTTTAAAAAAAATTTCGGATATTTTGAATTGTACCGTTGATGAATTATGTTTTGGTCAAGTTCCTAAGACAGATTACAATTCCCTAAGTTCTAGCTTTATTGAATCTTCTATCGTAATCACTCTTGGCAACGATAATTTTAAAATATTTTTAAAAAAACAGGAAAACTGATTTTAAACTAGCCTTCTTAATTCTTGCCTCCCGAGGATTGATCAAGCGTCATTTCAAAATGTCCGACAACACGAATTTAAGTATTCAAAAATAAAAAATCAAATAGCATTAAGTGTTAAATTTAAAAAATCCTCTTGGATTACTTTTAAGGAGTATTATGAAGAAAATCATTTATGGGTTAGTTGCTTTGATGTCAATGGGAGCTTATGCACAGCGAAGCATGATTTCCCTTTATGGATTTAATACTGGTAATAGCCTTGACAGGTCTTTTCAGTTTTTAAACGGCCATGGAACATCCTCTAATCTTGAGCAAAATGATATTGCTTTTAATTATGCTTTTGCCATCACAGAAATGTTTCAACTTGGAGTTCAATATAAGTCACACGAGTTAAAGACAGGTGGAGATATTGCTGAATTTGGAGATAAAACTTCTGAGGTTGGACTTTTTGCGATCGTCAATATAGCAAATCAACTAAAAAATACTCCATATATTTATGCTGGGTATACTATGGGTAATTGGGATGATTCTGATGAGCTTGCTGACACAGATGGTGATGATATTTTAGATACAGAATACGATATAGAAAGAACTGAAGACCGTTGGAATTTTGGTATTGGTTACCGTTGGAGCATGGGATCTTTAGGGGGATTGAATTTTAATTTCTCACCAAGTGTAGATTTGGAATTTGCAAAATTTGAAGCTGAATTTTCACTTGCTGGGACGAAAACAAAAGATAAAGCGTCAACAACCGCGGTAACACTTAACATTGTGAAGTTTGACGTACTTTTCTAGAATTCCTTTGTCTCAAAAAAATGACTTTTTATTGTAGCCCCTTTAGTTAGGGGGCTATATAAACATTAACCATTATCCTGCTTAACTTCTCAGCATCAATTCATCTAAAACTGGGATAATCCCTTCAAGAGCGATAGAAATGAACTATTCTTAAGCTCTAATTGTTCTTTATCGCTTTCAAGATTTTGGATGAATAATTTGGCCTTCTTCCTAGTGATTAGTCTTTGTGTTTCATTAATTGCGATATCCACGGGAAGCATTACCAGGTCAGCTGCGATTGTGACTGGTAGTAAGACAAGTAACCCACAAGTTCTTGCATCATAGATACAATTTGCCCCGATATAGCCCGTAAAATCTCCAGCACTTCTGCGGTAGTTGGGATCAAAATCAGTAAAATTCAGCGTTGATTCTCTTAATGTTAAATCCAGCCTCATCTTGATAAAAGAGACGTTTTGCTTAATTAGACTATGCTTTCTATCATGAAGGACAAGGTCCTTATCTTCAGTACTAAGAATGTGGATAATTTCCGAACATTCCTCTGACGTTTCTCTTTTTGAGCAATGATTACGTAAGATTTCTCCAGTTCTTTTGTTTTTGATCGTGCTTCCCACTTGGTCCAAGGTGCTCATATCAAATAACTTGTTCACACTTAGTGTGGCCCGCCTCACACCCTTGTCTAGGCCAGCCAAAGAGTGAGTAGCGATTAAAACGAGAGATATAAGAAATAATTTTTTCATGACAGGAGTTTATCAAATAGATAATTTTAAAGAATAGTATGAGTAACTATTTCTTTATCGTGGGAGGGGAGTGTCTAAAGTTTAGACAGCTTTACGTCTAATATAAAGAATTGTTTTCTTCTATGATCGCATCAATTTCAGCGCCAATTGTCTTGTAGATTTGGAAATTCCCATGGGGATCATTGCTGCAGCAAATTCGGCTATCACCAACAGGAGTTGTTAATGAGACTCCTAGGGCTTCAAATTGTTCATAATATTTTTGAACCGTTTCTTCTGAAACTGTAACAACCCAACGGGTTGGTTGCTTGATCCACCAAGAGCCTGGAACAACAATCAGGTGAGCGTTGGGAAATTTTTCATTGAGTAAACTCACAAGGCCAGCAATGTCATCTTTTGGAGAATAAATCGAATTCGTCCCTGTGCTGATAATAACGTTTCTGACTGTTGGAGTGGTGGGATACTTAGTAAGCGCACTCTTTAGCCATGTAAGAGTCGTACCGCCATACCATAAATACGTTCCTGCAATATCACCCTTCGGGCTTAGCCTGTCTGCCTTCTTACTCGCATTATCAATAAATGTGCAAAGGGAATCACCGATGATGATATTCTCTGATGAGGCCAAAACACTTGATATAAGAGTGAAAAAAATAAATAAAATTTTCATCATAGCTTTGGCCTTGAGAAGTAGTTGTCGGGACAATATTTTTTATAATTTTATCCACTTCCCGTCAAAAATATTGTGCTCGAAACATAACTCTATGATTTAACAGCGACACCCATAAAGGAAGTTAATAGAGATGAGGTCAGCTCGAAGCGCATCCCAGGTGGGACTTTACCTGAGAAGATTTTGGTGATGGGGATTGAGCTAAACACTGGTTTTATTCCTATCAGCTCTTGAGTTTGTAGATTGGCCAATTGGCAATAAAGTTTTAATTCTCGAGGTTTAATAAACAGTCTCAGAACATGCATGTTTTTAGGTGTTTTTGGAATAAGCCATTCCACCAACTTGATAATAACGAACCAGGCAATAAAGTTACGATTGAAAGTGTGATAGAAAAATTTGCCACCTGGTTTTAAAACTCGGGAAAATTCTTTAATGGCTCGAGCAGGGTCCTCAACATGTTCTAGAAAATCCATCGCACATAAGACATCGAAACTC
>CANHJD010000168.1 GCA_947461145.1 Bacteriovoracaceae bacterium | reverse complement strand
TTCCATATATAGACTATTCCGTCGAATCGGTTTCTGGTCAATATGAGATTTCACTTCTTTGCCTAATTAGTATATTATTTACCCATGAATGAAAAACTGAGAGCACATTTCCTTAAAATAGGGCCTAAAAATTTTGTTTTAGGGACAGTGCTTGTGTTAGTTATTTTGGACTTTTTAAGCCTCTACAATCTCAAGCTAAATTTTGAACAAAGTGGTCTTTATCATAATATTGTTCTCCTCACGATAGAGAGAATGCAAATAAAGCAATCTGAATTGGCACCAGAGACATTAACAGAGATGGCAGGCCTGATTCACAAGACGATGGACTTTGGTTTTCTTTTGATACTTTTTAATAACTTATTTTTTTATTTTTTCTATTTAAGAAAAAAACTTTGGGCACAAGGTTATATTCTTTTTTATACGCTGACAGCTGCAATGTTTTCGATGCTCATGATATTTGATAATCACACGGGAATTGGCTGGTCCATTTTTAATTTTCTAACCATCCCAATTTATTTATATTTATTTTTTGGAGTGAAACTTTTAAAAGAAGAAACTACCCTTGCGCCAAAAAAGAAGGGACGATAAAATTTGCCCCGTCCGAAGTTCCCCATTCTGGAATTTCTCTCAACCCATTCATCAGCATTCTTTGTCCGACAACAGACAAGATAAATGAGTCGAAGGCTTGCTCATTCTTAATAATCGTTTCAAGATCATTCTCATAGATAAAAATGTCCATCTGGTTTTCAATTTGCTGAACAATCAATTCTCTTGCAGCACTGGCGAGTTCTAAATCAAAAAGCTGAAGCAAAGTTGACTTCGATATGATACGAGCTCGGTACAATTCAATTAGACAGATCTCAACACTTGACTCAAACATATTAAGATCACGAGGCAAATGCCTAACGAGATATTTAAGACGGGCAAGTAACATCACTGAGACATTACCGAATGAATCGTACGAGATTTTAAAAACTTCCAATAATTGATCGTAGTAATTTTTCCAAATCCAAAAGTCAATTGGACGATGCCAATACGGAACAAATCCCTTTCGTAGCTTTCTTTTAAATGAACGTGTGAGCATATGCTCATCTGAATTTTTTTTAGTCAAATTTTTTGAGTAGTCCACTTCAAGAGAAGAAACCCTATCTTGCTCGTATTTCTTCGGATTGCCTTTCTCGTACTCAGCATCCTCATCAAGAAGCTTCTTCATCTCACTTCTTACCTCAACAACCTCTCTGCGTGGGCAGGCATGAGCTCCTGTACAATTTGTAAGACAAGCCTCTTCGCAAGGAGGCCTAGAAAGAGGAAAATCGACAATTAATTGTTTCAGGCCATATTGCTCGACCCAAGATGCAATAATCTCGTCACGGTCACGAATTTCTTCGTCTTTAACTTGATGAAGTGACTTTAGGAACCAGCGTTTTTTTTCTGGATAATACTCAAGAAGTGAAAGAAAAAAATTCTCCCTTCTTCCTCCACCGAGACTCATTCCAGCTACATTTTTAGGTTCATTTCCCAAGTGTTTTCCTCTTAAAGAGGTGACTCAACCTTAAAGGGAAGAATCTCCATTCCATGCGCTCTGACTTTGGTTTCAATAATATTTGGATCAAGTCCCTTATGGACTAGAATAAAACATCCGCCCCCGCCAGCACCACACATCTTTAATCCTAACACATTTCCTTCTTTTTTTAATTCTGAAGTAAATTGACGGATTTTCTCAGTAGTAATACCCGGAAAAAGTTTTTCTCTCTCAAGTCCCTCTTGGGCAATATTTTGAAGCATGAGGTCCCAATTTCTTTCTTTAAGGGCAAGATAGGTCGCATGAGAAATCTCAGCAATACGAGTTAGCCCTTCCACGACCTCAGGTTTTTTATCAAAAAAACCTTTATAAACTTCCCAATTATTGATCCCAGAGGCCCTAGACTGGCCAGAGGAGATGAGAGTCAAATGAGTTTCAAGAACATGCTTTAATTCATCGGAGTAGAGCTGCTCAACTTTTATTTCGCCTTCCATTCCTTTTACCGCAAGAACACCGCCGGTCAGAGCTGGAAAATAATCCTGATACCCCGCCATTCCTTGATTCAAAATACGACTTTCTACCGCCTTAACTTTAAGAACTGCCGTATGCCTATCATAGTTGAAACCAGTAAAGTTACAGAGAGCTCGATATAATGTCACACCCATGGCCGAAGAGCCGCCAAGTCCAGATCCTGCCGGAGCCCCTGATGAGAGTTCTAATTTAAGACCGGAATTAATATTAAAGAGTCTTAAAATCTGAAGAATAAAAGACATCTCGGCGTACTCTTTAGAGTAAACCACTCGATCCTCAGTAAGATCTTTAGCTTCATACTTATAAGTTTTATTGTAATCTTTTGAGATGATCTCAAGTCCATTAAATGCAATTTTGGATAATGTCACAGAAGCTTTAAGACCTGTCGCTACATTCAAGGTAACAACATTTTTAATAATAAGATTAATTGGCTCAATATCTAAAGTTCCACCAACTAAATCAACTCTCACGCTGCCTTGATTAGTTACCTGCATTTAAAATTCCTATGTAAGGGAGTTCACGATAGCGGCCAGCGTAATCGAGGCCATACCCAATAACAAATTTATCTTCTATTTCAAAACCAAGATAATCTATATTCACATTGTGCTTAAGCTTAACCG
This sequence comes from Bacteriovoracaceae bacterium, assembly GCA_947461145.1. Taxonomy (GTDB): domain Bacteria; phylum Bdellovibrionota; class Bacteriovoracia; order Bacteriovoracales; family Bacteriovoracaceae; genus Peredibacter. Next base: position 1,920 of record CANHJD010000168.1, on the reverse strand, counting down.
GCTTAAAAAGTAAGCTTGCGAGTTTTATGCTTTTTGGTTTTCTTACTTGGAGCATTTCCAACAATGTCTTAATGGTAAGACCCGTATCAACGATGTCCTCAACGATAAGAACATTCTTGCCTTCTATGTTTGCAGTGATATCCATTTCCAGTCGGACGTTACCTGAACTGTTTGTGGAATCTCCGTAAGATGAAAGCGAAATAAACTCTAAGGATACAGGACGATTAATTTTTTTTATCAAGTCTGAGCAAAAAATAAATGCACCCTTAAGTACACAAATAACGACAAGCTCTTGGTTCTCAAAATCTTTAGTGATTGCTTTTCCTAGCGCTTCAATTCTCAGAGAAATTTCCTCTTCAGTAATTAAAGCTTCTGGTGAATACATTTCCATTTCGTTCTCCTAACAATAAGAGTTATTAAGGATTTCTCCCAAACCGCCGGCCCCAGGGACAATATATTGAATTGGGCTTAGACCCTTTTCGAGGTCCCATAACTTTCCTGGAACTTCTTTTAAAATATCTGATGAGGACAATCCTCGATCAAGCCTTAAAGCAAAAATATGTAAATCAGGACATTCCTTAGAGACCTTAGCAAGATATTCTGGAGTTATAATTAAATGCATCGCTACCATCAATTTGGGCTTTCCACCGACTCTATTTAGGTAGTGATGATAGCACTCAACAATCGTCCCACCAGTTGCTCCCATTGGATCTGGAAATAGTACGATGGAGTCTTCAATATCCCCGCCAATTTTTGATCCGGAAATATTTACTCCTGTCACTTTCCCCTCAGCATCCGTCACTCGCGCAACATAGAAATGATCCTGTCTTACAAGCTCTGAGGACATTAAATAATTAAGCTTACTATAGCAGAGATGAGAAGGGAGTGTTCCAGCGCGTGCAAGATCAACAGAGACAACCCTAACTTGAGGATCGATAACCTGACCTTCATAAACTGCTTCCGGATGATGATTAATCATTCGGGTCTCTATTGAGATTTGTTTCTTTGGAAAAAGAGAATCTATAACATAATCCATAAGATGCTCATAAAGCATGCTTACAAGGTCATTTATTCGTGGCTGAGTGGTTTCAGGCGCGCCTAATTGTGCCAGCAAAGAAAGCATCAAGGGAGAAGAAAGCAAATGAACTTTCTCGCCATAAAGATGGTTTATTTCACTCGATTGAAATCTAATGTTTTGATGCTGAATATCTTTTGCCATGGTGGTTTAGGTTACCATGGCAAAATAAGAAATGTCTCTAGTTTGAAAGTTGAGAAAGAGGCTTAATTTCTTCATCTAAAGGCAAAAGTGCCTGTTCCTCATTCTCATCATATTGATAATGACCACGGCAACGTGCTTCATAAGCATCCGTTTCGCCCAAAAGAACTCGCTCTTTACTTGCACTCAAGCGCTGTGATCTTGTTGCTGGAGCTCCACAAACTGTACATATTGAGTGAATTTTCATTACTTCATCTGCAAGGGCCAGTAGAGTGGGCATTGGGCCAAAGGGTTGAGCACGGTAGTCCAAATCTAAACCTGCACAAATAACTCGGTAACCACGAGCGGCCAATTTAGTCACTACTGTTATGATATTTTCGTCAAAAAACTGAACCTCATCAATCGCAACGACTCTAGTTGAGTCTTTAAGGCGAAGTAAAATGTCGACAGCACTTTCCACTGGCTCAGATTTAATTGCTTGGGAAGAATGAGAAACAACATCTTCCACATCATATCTAACATCAATAGATGGCTTGAAAATCTGAACCCTTTGCTTTGCAATTTGGGCCCTCTTTACTCTCCGAATAAGCTCTTCAGTCTTGCCCGAAAACATAGGCCCGCATACGACTTCGATTGATCCATGAAAATATTGGTGAGTCACTCTTAAGTCTCCTCGAAAAGTCTAATACCTTAGTGTGTGTATC
>CANHJD010000167.1 GCA_947461145.1 Bacteriovoracaceae bacterium | reverse complement strand
TATGAAAATCATACTTTTTTCAGTTTTAATAAGTTTTAGTTTTTTGGTAAGTGCCAAAGTCGCCGTCGTTAAAATGCTTCGTGGCGAAGTTTCAGCGGTCTATCAAGGTAAAGAGCGACCACTAAAAATCGAAAATTGGGTTGATCAAGGTACTATCGTTAAAACAGGTGAGAAAAGCTTCGTGAAATTAGTATTCATCGACAAATCATCCATGAATATTGGAGCGAAGTCTGAAATGAAAATTGAAAGCTTTAATGGAAAAGAAGCAGGGGTGATTGATCTTGTTAAGGGCCAAGTTCGCTCTCAGGTCACTAAAGACTATCTTCAAATTCATGGACAAGAGAAATCAAAACTTTTCATTAAAACTTCGAATGCTGTTATGGGGATTCGAGGAACTGATTTCATGATTACGACTAATGGAAAAAATACTTCTACTGTTCTTTTTGAAGGGAGCGTTGTTTTTAATAGTCTTCCATCATCTGCTAGCCATGTGGCACAAGATAAACTTGAAGAAATCGTAAACCATGGTGTTCGTGTGAGACCAGGGGAATTTTCAGTTGTTCAAGGTGATCTACCACAGCCCACTGTTCCCTCTGTAATGAATCTCAAGCAACGTGAAGCCTTAGAAAAAAATACTGAATTTAAGTCACATGACCGCTCCCCAAGTAGTTCATCCCATCAATCGACAAAAAGTATGGTTCCAGAAGGTCTTTCTGGAGAAGCTGTCAGTAACTCCTCTGATAATTTAAAAAAGGAAGTCGCTACCGCTTCTGTTCAAGGCCCAGCTCCGGCAAGTGTTCCTGCCCCAACAGTTGCTACTCAACCAAATAAAAATGATGCTGTCGGATACGTTAATGGAGATGTGATTAAACCGGCCAATGGCTCATTTGTTCACCTTGAATCAGGAACAATTGTTCCACCACCTGCAGGAAGTGTTCTTGACCCAAACACTAATGCATTCATTCCAGCTCCAGGAAATGGCTCTGTCGCGCCAGATGGAAGTTTTGTTCCACCAGCTGGTGTCGAGATAACTCCTGAAGGAAAAGTTCTGGTAACAGTGACACCTACTAATGGGGCACAAGCGCCTAAAGTCGTGGAGATTCAGAAAATAGCACCTGTGGTAAGTAATTCTTCTGCTGATTTAAAAACTGTGGTTCAGGTCATTGTTTCAACTCCTTCGCTACAAAATAATTCAGCACCTATTCAAATGAACCAAGTTGCTCCAACTGGAGCAGTCGTGCAACCTCAGGTGATTGTTCTATCCCCATCAATTCCGGCTTATACCTCTCCGGCCCAAACGACCTACACTGCAGTCCCACCTACGGAAGCCCAAATAATTAATGCGGCGACTAGTGGACGATTGGATATAGAAGTTATTAAATAATAACTGAGAATTATCCCGTTTACTTTCAGTAGGTAGAAGCATGAAGCGATTCTTTCAAATCGTCAGTTTTATTTTAGTGATCTCTTGGACCAATAGTGCATTTTCTAATGAATTTGAGAAAGTATTGGAATTCTATGGCCAGGGCAAATACCAAGCAACTGTGGATGAGCTTGAGGGGATGCAAAAAAAAGTATCTTCCAAGAAGAAAGGATTGATCGCTTACTGGATGGGGATGTCATACAACCGCCTTCAGAATTTCCCAATGGCGATTAAAAGTTTTGAGCAAGCCATTAGACTAAAATATGACACCATCGATTTAAATTACGAGTTTGGCCAAGCCCTTTTTGCGTCCGAAAGGCTTAGGCTGGCGAAGATTCAATTTAGTGAATCTTTCAAGAAAGGATTTAAGGTAGGGACTTGTCTTTACTACATGGCCTATATTTCAAAAGAGCTTGGTGAAGCTGATAATACGAAGACTCTTTATCAAACAATTAAAAAATTACCTCCAAACGAAGCCAAAGAAGTCGCTCAAGCGGCGGAATTTCAACTGGCAGATATTGAGTTAGAAGAAGCTGAGAAAGGGGCGCATGCGCTTCAGATGGTTGAGCAGAAAGTGATTCCCATTTATGAAAGTGCTTTTAGTCTTAATCCAGAGTCAGCCCTTGCACCTCAAATTAGGGAAAAAATTGATGGACTAAAAAAGAAATATGAACTTTTTCTCTTTCAGTTAAGAAATGGTCGCCCAACTGTCTTGCCTAGACATTTCTTGAGAGTCGCTCAGGAAGTGGGTTATGACACAAACGTTGTGTATGCTCCTACTGAAACGACAATTACAAAATCAGAGCAAAACTCTGCTTTTTCTAAAACAGAAGCCATGGGACGATATACTCATTACTATAAGAACTATTTTAGTGTCGCTCCCGAATTGCGAACGAATTATTCTCGTTATTTTAATCGAGTCCAAAATATTTTAAAAAATGATAATTTGCTAATCGCGCCCGCCCTAAGAACAAGCTACGAAGACTCTCTTTGGGAGAAGCCGGCCTCTACCCTCGTTGATGTTGAATATAATCAAGTTCAAAGAGATGTAAAAGGTGAAAATCATTTGGAGTTCGCCTCTCGCTCATATGCCTTAATGGTTGGAGAGCGTTTTAAATATTTTAGCGGAGGAGATTCTACATTAAGAATCAAGGCCCGAAAATTTATGAGCTATTTAGAGTCCTCTAATTCAGATGCTTTAAGTCTCATTTATGAGCAAATTTTAGCAATAAAAACGGGAACAGTTCTTATCTATTCAAGTCTTGATCGCACTCGAGTGAACACTGATTCATTCGATAGCAATTCTTTTACACTAAGAGGAGATTGGTTAATGCCTTCAATAAAAGGTATTAATCCAAGTATTGGTTTTGCGACTACAGTAACAGATCCAATAAATGATCGAACAAATCGTGGACTTGAAAAACTTTTAAATCCGGGGATAAGGCTGAATAAGCGATTTGGAAAAAACTGGGGCACAAATTTCAGGCTTGAGCATTTTGAGAATATCTCACGGGACAAGAAGAATTTTGCCTATAGAAAAGAATTATTTGCTTTTGAAGTAGAATATCTCTTCTAGCTTACCGACTATTGTTGAAATATATAAACTCAAGATCGATGCAAAAAAGCACCAGATAGAAAAAACATACTGATAGAAAAATAATTCAGAAATCAAATAGGATACGAGCAGTAAGATCCCAAGCGTGTTAATTTTTTTAAAACTTGAAGCGATTAGTGAGATAACTGTAGGGATGAGATATACGAGATTAAACTTTGTTTGCAATAGTCGGGGATAATTAAAGATATATTTGATGTGATGGTCTTCAATTATTGCAAACGGCGATGTTTTAAATGTGTGATATAAAAGGAACACTGAAATAATTAAACCGATAATAAGGCAATTGAAGATTATTTTTTTTCGTTTTCTTTCTTCCTCAATCATAAGAGCTGATAATGGTATCCAAACTGGCCAGAAGGTTTGGCCAAAAATAACAAAAATCAATATTAAAATCTGACTTGAAATTCCTTGAAACCTATTTTGAAGCGATAGCCAAAGTAAACCTTCGCTCAGTTGTTGAAGAGCAAAAAATAGGGGGATTGAGGCTAAGAAATATTGGGACCTTTGCTTCACTTTTGAAATGCTGAGAGATCCAATTCCAAGTAATATTCCGCTCACGCCCAAGCTCGCTTCCGCTGAGTAGCACATATTGCCCTCCCTGACTTTTTCAGGTTAGCTCAATGGCCTAAGGCTTGCGTTGACAATAATCACCTAGGTCTTTGCCTCATGTCACAGATCTTACTTTTCTAAATTTGCTAATTCCTCGAGAGTCTTTTGATCAACTTGAATCTGGACACCATTTTTATACACTGCTCTTTGCTTTAGGTTTTCCTTTTCGTCAAACCAACTTAAAAGACCATGTGGCTCACCTTCCTTATAATTTAAGGATTGTTCAAGAGTTCCATCTTCTCGGTAAAGATTAAATCTCCCTTCTTTGAGATCATTTTTCCACGGAATATTTGAGTAGAGTTCACCATTCTCATGCCAATAGGAAGCAAGTCCATTTTTCTTGCCACCAATAATGGGCTCTCGACTACGAATCTTACCTGAACGGTATTTTTCTTCTTTCCAAGTCAATTTTACAAACCGCATATCCTCAATTTCAGGATTCCAGCTTGCAATTTCATGCAGTTCTTTTAGATATTTAGCTTCAGGTGTTTTTGGTTCCAACCCTTGTGTCGGTGGTTCACACGTTTCAACCTCTTCTATGTAAGGGGAATTAAAAAATCCATTTCGAGTTGAGATTTTTGCGCCTTGGCCTTTAGTTAATCCTAGGGAGTCCCAATTAGATATTTTTAATTCCTCTGGAATATTGAGAGGATTTTTATCAAAAGATAAAATAAGGTAAGTATTCGTTCTTCTGCTCTTACCGGATCCTGTAGTTACTTTTTGTCTATCTAGGATTCTTGCAATCGTAACTGTACGTGGAGATTTATCTAGTGCGATATTTAAATCCATCATGGCCTGAGCACCTCCTAGGATGAGGCTTAGAAGTAGGAGGACAATAAACTCAGATAAAAGCTTCGGTGCTCGTGATGAATTTTTCAAGATGATAATTGCGGTCAAGATCCAGCCTAAAAAAATAGCCAATCCAATCATTATTCCTTTTTGGGCCAAGTCCCATGGATC
>CANHJD010000166.1 GCA_947461145.1 Bacteriovoracaceae bacterium | reverse complement strand
TTTGTAAAGACTGTAAAGTTGTAAAACGCCAAGGCGTTCTACGAGTAATTTGTAAAGTAAATCCAAAACATAAGCAAAAACAAGGCTAGTAGGGGAAACATATGGCGCGTTTATTAGGTGTAGACTTACCAAGAAATAAAGCAATGAAAGTTGCTCTTCGTTCAATCTACGGAGTTGGTCCAAAGGTTGCGGTTGATGTTCTAACGAAAGTTGGCATTGATCTAGAAACAAGTTCAAATGATATTACTGAGGAGCAAGTGCAAACTATTCGTGCTGCTCTTGATGAATACACCGTTGAGGGTGATCTTCGTCGTGAAATCGCTTTAAATATTAAGCGACTTAAGGATTTAGGTTGCTACCGCGGTATCCGTCATCGTAAGGGTCTACCTGTTCGTGGTCAGCGTACACATACAAACGCTAGAACTCGTAAAGGGCCTGCTGTTGCGATTGCAGGTAAAAAATCAATTAAGGCGATGAAATAATTTAAGGTAGGAATATATGGCTACAACTAATTCACAAAAAGCTTCAGGTATGGCTTCTGGTTCAGCTGGATCAAAGTCAACTAAGAAAAAAGTTAGAAAAAATTTAAGTCACGGTGTTTGTCATATCCATGCATCTTTCAATAACACAATTGTTACAATCAGCGATGCTGATGGTAATGCAGTTGTTTGGGCAAGTGCTGGAGGGTTAGGCTTTCGTGGTTCAAAAAAATCAACTCCGTTTGCTGCCCAGGTAGCATCACAAGAAGCTGCAAAGAAAGCTGCTGAGTGCGGTCTAATGTCTGTTGATGTAAAAGTTAAAGGTCCAGGCGCAGGACGTGAGAACGCTATCCGTGCTCTTCTTGCCGCTGGCCTAAGAATTACATCGGTAGCGGATATGAGCCCAATGCCACACAATGGCTGTCGCGCTCCAAAGAGAAGAAGAGTTTAAGCTTTTTTTCGATTCTATTTTTTATTAGGAGTTTTTGATGAATTCATACATGAATAAAAATTGGGCTGGAATGATTCGTCCAGCTGCTTTAGAAGTTGATACTGAAGGCCTTAAATCAAACTACGGTAAATTCACAGCAAAGCCACTTGAGAGAGGGTATGGTCTAACTCTTGGGAACTCTCTTAGAAGAGTTCTTCTTTCGTCTCTTCAGGGTGCAGGTATTGTTGCTGTAAAAATTGATGGTGTTGATCATGAGTTCGGCACAATCAACAATATTAAAGAAGAAGTTTCTGAAATCATTCTTAACTTAAAAGAAATTCGTTTTAAGATTACAGAAAAAGAAGAAGTAACTCTTATTCTTGAAAAAAATTCTGAAGGTCCTGCAAAAGCATCTGACATTCAATCAAGCTCAAATGTAAAAGTGTTGAACCCTGAGCACACAATTTGTAACGTTTCTTCAGGCGGATCGATCCGTATGGAGCTTAAAATTGCACGTGGTAAAGGTTACGTTACTGCTCTTGATAACAAAGATTCTTTCGATCTTCCCGTTGGATGGATTTATGTAGACACGCTTTTCTCTCCAGTTCATCGTGTAAACTACACTGTTACAAACAGTCGTGTTGGTAAGAGAACTGACTATGATAAACTAACTTTGGAAGTATGGACAAATGCTGGTATTGATCCAGTTGATGCAGTTGCTATATCAGCAAAGATACTACGTGATCAATTATCAGTATTCCTTAATTTTGAAGATAAAGATGCTCCAGCTGAAGTTAAGCCAGCCGCTTCTGCAGGTGGTGCAGGTGTTGCAAACGATGCACTTCTTAAGCCAGTTTCTGAGCTTGAGTTGTCTGTTCGTTCAGCAAACTGTTTACAGAATGCAAACATTAAATATATTTACGAACTCGTTTCTAAAACAGAAGGCGAGATGCTTCGTACTAAGAACTTTGGTCGTAAATCTCTTAATGAAATTAAAGAGATTTTATCAGCAATGGGACTTGGCCTTGGCATGAAAGTCGACAACATAATGAAACAGGTTCAGCACGCTGAATAAGAAGCGTTCTTGAGGAGAATTTATGAGACATGGTAATCACAAATATAAACTAGGCGTAAAACCACAACATAGAAAAGCTCTTGTTCAAAATCTTTCTATTGAGTTAATTACTCATGGAAAAATTAAGACAACTGAGACAAAAGCTAAAGCGATTAAGCCATTCGTTGAAAAGCTTGTAACTCTAGCTAAAAACGACACAATTGCAAATCGTCGTGTTGCTTTCACTAAGCTTAATAATAAAGAGGCTGTTAAGGCACTTTTCGAGACAGTTGCTCCAAAATTTAAGCAACGTCCAGGCGGATATACACGTCTTCTAAAAGTAGCTGAGTCTAGACTTGGCGATGGTGCTAAAGAAGCCTACATCGCATTTGTAGAATAATTTAAGCCAAATAAATAAGACAAAACCTTCCTTCGGGAAGGTTTTTTTTTGCCATGATATATCGAATTTTAGCCATTATTTTGATCCTTTTGTCTGCCATAGGTTACTCTCTCTATTCAAAAAAATCCCTTGAAGCAGTTTTAATAACTGATGTTAAGCAAGAGTCGGTACTCAAGAGGCTCCCAGGCGCTCAATTTGAGAGTCTTGATGGTCAACCCTTTAACGTAGGTGAACTATTTAAAAAAGATCCTGTGGAGCTTTTGGTGGTGCATTTTTGGGGAACATGGTGTGCACCATGTGAGGCCGAGTTGCCGGATCTTTTGACCTTGATAAAAAGATATGAAGATAGACCCGGTGTTAAATTTTTGCTCATTGCTGCGAGTGATGAGGCCCTAAAAGTAAAAAAGCATTTGAAGAAATTTCCCTTCATTCCAGATTCATCTATCTATTGGCTTATTGATAATAAGAATGTGCATCGAGATCTTTTTGGAACCACACGTGTCCCTGAAACCTATGTCTTTTCGTCGGATAAGACAGTCCTTAGGAAATTTGTGGGTCCCCAAGAATGGGGTAAGCAACTGTTTTTCCAAATATTTGACGAACTTTTATTGATTAGCACCAGAAAAATGTAAATAAATTTCTCACCATCATCAATTCCTGTGTCAAGAAAACTGACAAACTGCCGATAAGTTAGACGATTTTAAAAATAATGTTCATGGAATGGACATTTTAGGCAGGGAGAAGCAGCATGATTGATTGGAAATCTATTAAGGACCTACACGCGAGTAAGAGTCTTGAGAAGATTATAGGCAATTGGTACGGACTAGATGTCTTGTACGTTGATACTCAGGGTCGGGTTCAGTTTGTTCAAGAGCCAAATTATCCCTTTAAATCACCATTTTTTAAATTACAGATGTCTCACTCCTTTGGGCGTGATTGGCTTGAAGCAGATGTCGAAAAAGTATTCGAAGTCTTTAATGCTTCTTCAGATTCAAGTATTGAGTTTAGTGCCTTTTTTCCTGGAACCTTTGGTTATGCTCAGAAGGTTATAGTTGATGGTGAGTTTAGTGGTGCTGTTTTTGCCTACCCTTACTTTAAAGAAACATCGACTTCAGAAGATATGGAAAAAGTTGTTCAAAAAATGGTCGAATGTGGCATTGGCGAAGTTGATGCAAAGGCTTCAGTGGAAAAGGTGAAGAAATTCACCGGCCGCTTTTATAGTGAGATGAAGGAGCTCATTGCCATTGTGGCAGATGAGGTGGGGACATTTCACTCGGAGATTTCTAAGCGCGAATCGAGAATTATGGATCTCAATTCCGAGTTGGGTAATAAGTATCGATATCATAATATCATTGGTAAATCGAAGCGTATGCAACAGGTTTATAATCTCCTCTCAAAAGTCTCGAGTTCTGAATCAACAATTATGATTCAAGGGGAAAACGGAACTGGTAAGGAGATGGTTGCTAAGGCGATTCATTATAATTCTCCAAGAAAAGATTCTGTCTTCATTGCTGTAAACTGTTCAGCATTTAACGATAACCTTCTCGATTCAGAATTATTTGGTCACGTAAAAGGTGCTTTCACTGGTGCTATCAAGGATAAAAAGGGATTCTTTGAAGTTGCAAATGGTGGGACACTGTTCCTAGATGAAATTGGAGATACCTCTCCGTCTATGCAAGTGAAGCTTCTGCGCATTCTTCAAGAAGGTACGTTTATGCCTGTAGGTGCAACATCACCTCGAAAAGTAAATGTACGCGTGATCTGTGCGACAAATAAAAATTTAAAAGAAATGATTGCAAAGGGTGAGTTCAGAGAAGATCTTTATTACCGAATAAATGTTATCAACGTCGCTCTTCCTAGTTTACGTGAGCGTCCTGAGGACATCCCTGTTTTAATGGACTATTTCTTACAGAAAAAATGTGAAGAGGCAGGTCTGCCTTTAAAAACATTTTCGAAGAAGTGTTTGGAAAAAATGCTTGATCATGCTTGGCCAGGTAACGTACGTGAACTTCAAAATGAGGTTGAGCGTCTAGTTGTGCTTGCTGGAGATGATAAAACAATTACTCCTGATATGCTGAGTACAAGAATTCTTGAAAGTAGTGAAGGTCATTCTGGAGGGGGTCACTCTGGTGGAGGATCGCTAAAAGGTGTTAATACCAATGGCTCTCTTAAAGATGCCCTTGAAGAATTAGAGATCCTAATGATCAGAGAGGGTTTAAAGCGGTGTGGGTTTAATAAATCTAAACTTGCAAAAGAACTTGGTATTTCTCG
>CANHJD010000165.1 GCA_947461145.1 Bacteriovoracaceae bacterium | reverse complement strand
TGGGATATTGGTCAACCAGAGAAGCCAACCATCACTGTAGATACAGAGCAGCTGAAGTCAGAGCTTTTGACTCTTAATATGGGTCCTCAGCATCCTGCCACTCACGGAGTTTTAAGAATAGAAATTTGGACAGACTCTGAAATCGTGGCTCACGCTATTCCTCATCTGGGCTACCTCCATCGCTGTATGGAAAAGCATGCTGAGAACTTAGATTTTCGTGGAGTCATTCCTTTCGTTGATCGCCTTGATTACTTGGCTTCGATGAATATGGAGTGGACTTATGCGATGGCAATTGAAAAAATGCTTGGAACTGAGGTTCCTCGTCGTGCAGAACTTCTTCGTATTTTAACAGGTGAGCTTCAGCGTATTGCTTCTCACTTAATGGCCTTTGGAACATACGCTCTCGATTTAGGAGCTTTCTCTCCTTTCTTGTATGCATTTGATTACCGTGAAAAAATTCTTCGTCTATTTGAAGAAGTTTCAGGTGCCCGACTTCTTTATAATTATATCTGGATTGGTGGTCTTTGGAATGATTGGACTGACGAGCAGCTTTCTCGCGTTTCAACTTTCTGTGATGAAATGGAAGAAGAGGCAAAAAAATATCACGAGCTTGTATCTATGAATAAAATCTTTATTCAAAGAACTGCAAACGTGGGGATTATGAGTGTTCAGGACTGCTTAGACTTTGGTGCCACAGGGCCAGTTCTTCGTGGTGCGGGTATGAAATGGGATCTTAGAAAGAATGCTCCATATTCTTTATATAATGAGTTTGATTTTGATGTTCCAGTTGGAACCGGTGAAGTTGGTCAAATTGGTGACTGTTGGAACCGTTATATTGTTCGTATGAAAGAAGTTATCGAATCAATTAAAATTATTCGCCAAGTTCTTGAAAAGCTCGAGCCAGGATCTATCATGGGCAAAGTGCCTAAGGTGATGAAGCTTCCTCCTGGTGAAGTTTATGTTCGTGCAGAGTGCCCTCGTGGAGAGCTAGCTTTCCATTTGGTTGCAAAAGCGGATGAGAAAACACCTTATCGTTTAAAAGTAAAATCCCCGTGCTTCACGCACACATCTATGCTTCCACGTGTGGCCCCAGGTCAGATGATTGCTGACTTTGTTGCAACAGTGGGATCAATTGATATCGTATTAGGAGAGGTTGACCGATGAGCACACAAGTTCACCACCCATCGTCTGTGAAAGAATATTTTTCTGGTCTACTAGATGGTATCACAACCACTGTGAAAGGAATGTGGATCACATTTCGTTACGTGTGGGCAGTAAAGCCAGTCTCAATCGAGTACCCAGAAGTTCGTGAAGTACTTCCTGAAAGAGCGCGGATGAGACTTTTTAACGATACTCAAAACTGTATTTCATGTACTCAGTGTGCGATGGCCTGTCCAGTTGACTGTATTTATATCGCTTCAGAGAAATTACCTGAAGGGACTGAGATTAAGAAAACAAGTAATGGCCAATCGATTCGCTTAAAGCTGAATCAGTTCACTATTGATACGGCACTTTGTTGCTATTGTGGGCTTTGTACAACTGTATGTCCTACAGAGTGTCTTACTCACTCTCATGATTATGAGTTTTCAGCTTATACGATTGATCAGATGAAGTATGACTACCTCGCTCCAGACATTGTTGCTTGGAGAGATAGGATTGTTAAATAATTAAAAAATAAAAGGCCCCTTTTGGGGCCTTTTTATTTGTCTTTAAGCAATTCAAGAACTATTTCATCGCCTTTTATTTTGCCTTTAAATTTTACAGGATACTCCTGGTTCATTTTTTTTGAGGCAATATATTGTAAGGCAATATGTGAACTATAAAAGCTCACAGAATATGACTTAGAATTGTAGGAAATCTTATCTTTTGAGCCCAGCGCTCGAATAAGGACTCCTTCTTGATTTGTCGTAACAGTTACGCCATTCGAAAGACTTGAATTATACTCAAGCTTTTTATTCGAAATATTAACTTCACTTCCACAAGATGTGATAATTAAAGTCGCTAGGATTGTAAGTCTAATGTTCATCACTTACTGTTCCGTCAATTTTTAGCTTCCCATCTTCTTCAATAATGATGAATTGGGCTTCTTTAATTTTAGCAAAGTATGTATTAGCAATCTTTGTTTTACGCCAGCTCTTGAGAATATTTATTTTCTTCTTCTCTTTAGGTAATTCTTTTACTTTCTCTATAAAATCTTCTTTTCCACCATTATCTGTAAGAAACTTCTTACTGAATACATCGTCAACTAATTCAACTTTGTGTTGCTTCATCACTTTGTCATAATTTTGAAAAAGCTCTTTCATTCGCTTGTCATCAGAGGCAGTACTACTCAATGAAAAGAGAAGGATAAAAATAGTTAGTTGAATTCGCATCCATACCTCTTGGCCAAAGTTCTAATTTGGCCGATATAACTTTTAATGGTCCCTGGGCAAGTGGTGTCATGATAGTAGCTATGCCACTTGATCTTTTTCATACGTGGAAACTTTTTTTGTAACTGGCAGGAGAGCTTGGCCACTAAATCTTGAGTTTTCATTGTTGGATAGCGAGGACTCTTTTTAGAGTAACCTCCGGGATTACTTATTGAGAAAGGAGAATAATTGCCATTCACAACTATTCCTATAGTAGTGACATTCGCCTTAATTTCTCCATTAAGTACGAGAGATGGATCAAGTTTAGGTTCTTCATTTTCCTTACCACAAAGAATCTTATTTTCTTCCCATTGTCTTTTTTGGTCCTCGTCCATGGGAACAAAAACGTTCGTTCCTGCATGTGCGCCGACGATTTCAAGTGGTCTTCCTTCAGTCACCTTTTGAATTGGTAGACTTGTTCGAGCGTAAGGGGAATTAATTACAAAGGAATAAGCAATCATGTACCAAGGATCTTCAGGTGTTCCTCGAGCAAGATGAAAATCATTAATCTCTAGCGGCGTCGTGGTGGCGGGGGTTTCAGAGTGATGAATGACAAGGGTGTCTACCATTTCCACCGGTCTAACACAGAAAGAAGCCTTATTGTTTCTCTTATAGGTTTCCTTGTGAATTTCAACGAGCTCAAGGGGCCATTCAGGATTCACCTCTTGCGGATACTCCATCAGAGTGCTCACGTCGGGCACTGTTAGAAAGGTGGATGTATTGGCGATTGCCGTCAATGGAATCAATAATGAGAGTAGTAAAAAATTGAACACGCTATGCCCCTTAAAAAGCGTATCGGATTAGTCGGGTTAGAACTTGAGAATGTTTGTTGGAATCTAATTAAAAATTCTTGAGAAATCATAGCGTTGCGATATATGATTAACCAAAGGGCTTAAAATGGATTTTAAAAGCTTCGCAGATTTCTACCCATACTACATGAGAGAGCATTCGAACTTAACTTGTCGAAAGCTTCACTTTTTAGGTACTTGCGGAGTCATTGCCCTTCTTGTTCTCTTCTTTTTTACCGGAAATTTTTCGCTTCTTCTTCTTCTTCCAGTTGTAGGTTATGGCCTTGCATGGACTGGACATTTTGTGTTTGAAAAAAATCGACCAGCAACTTTTAAGCATCCCTTTTATAGTTTGCTGGGGGATTTTAAAATGTTTTGGGAAATCCTTGTCGGAAGAGTGAAGGCGTTTTAAGAGCTAGCACTAGAATAATTTCTTAATCCCATTTTCCAAATAAATAGCATCACTATCCATAGGCCGATACTTACAGCAGATAGATGAAAAAATGTCGGCCAGCTAAATCTTTCTAAAAAAAGACGTGCAGGGAATGAAGCAATAAGTGTGAAAGGCAATATGATGGTAAAGATAATTCTTAACCAGCCTTTGAAAATTCTATCTGGCCTCTCCATGACAATACCCATACTAAAAAAAAGATCCATGAAGCCTCTTGCACTTTGTGTCCAAAAAACAGGAAGAATCATAAGCATTTGGCAGCAATAATAGATGAGTGCCCCATTTATTAAAAGTGCAATAAAGAGTAGTAATTCAAGTGCAGAAAAAGTCTCTTGATAGCTAAGAAGTGAGTAAGCAAAAATTCCTGAGGCAATAACAAGATTTAAAAAAGAATTTGCCGAGAATTCCTTGAGAGAGAGAAAAAAAAGTGCCGAAACTGGGCGTATGAGATGGTAATCAAGCTCACCCTTATTAATTTGATAAGGCAGCCACCACATATTACTTGAGAACACAGTCATCGTTATGGCATCAACCAAGAGGTAGGATGAGATAAAAACCATCATTTGCTGTTCATTCCAACCAGCAACAATTGAGGTATGTGAAAATAAAACTTTAAAGAAGAGAATATTCACAATGTAGTAGATAATATCCATAAGAATTCTGAAAGAAAAATCGAGTCGGAATTCCATCGCCTTGGAGAAAGAAAATCTTAAAAAATGAAGGTAGAGGCGAAGATAGCGCTTCATACCCCAACCCCAGTGTACTCAAGTTCGCCTTTCTTCCAGATGACTTTTATAAGACCCATTAAAAGAATCATCCAAAGAGAAAGAATAATGATCCCATGATTTATTTCGGCCCATGAAGTAAGTCCTAAAATCGTCCGAGTGGGAAGACTTATAAGGTAGGGAAGTGGGGTCCATTCTAGAATCTGATAAAGCCAGCTTGGAAGAAAACTCAATGGGATAAATCCTCCACCAAAAAATGAAATTAAAAAGCGGAGCATGATCATAAGTGTCCAAATATTGTCTGCCCAAAGAGAGATGAGTTCAGTACAAAAGGCCATCAT
>CANHJD010000164.1 GCA_947461145.1 Bacteriovoracaceae bacterium | reverse complement strand
TAAGGATGCAGATAACAACATTTTTAAGGTCGCAGTTAAGGGTCTACTGGATGAAGGTCACCCAGAAGCAAGTGCAGAACTTGCCGCAATGATCCCATCTCTAGAAGAAGCATTTGATCAAAAAAAGATTCAGGCTTTCATGCTGGCCTCTCAGTACGCTTCATTATTTGTTAATTACTGGAGTGATATGAATTTGATGCAGCAATATTTCTCTTTCATGCAAGGGGAATATAGCTTTGACGCCAAAGGTATGTTTGCAGTGAGAGCAACGATGCCTAAGGTGGCTGAATACCCGTCACAGAAAATCACAATTCCAACGCAAGTTTATTTCGGAGAATTAGACCCCATCTCCCATCCTGAGCAGCAGATCTCTGCTTTGAGAAAATATTTTACAACGCTTGACCTACACATCTTGGCAGGAGCAAAACATTACTCCCACCTCGAGCGCTTAACGAACATCAACTATTAAGGGAAACTTGTGCAATATTTCTTTAACGAAGCCACTTTGATTCATGCGATAAGAAGACTTTATGGTTACTCCCAAAAAGAATTCTGCGTTTTCCTAGGCTACTCTCAATCCACACTTTCAAAAATTGAAAATGGAATGTGTAGCCCTGATATGAAATTTGTTATCGCTTTATCCCAAAAGATAAATATCGATTTAAATATCTTCAAATTTGGTTATGTTCCAAAAATTCCTGACTATTTATTGAGTAACGACTCCAATCTCTTCTTAAAACACAACTATCTCAAGGATGGTCTTTTTTCTTCAAAAACGGCCTATATTTTGTTGGAGATGATTCAAGACAAATGTGGAATTGATATTTACAAAAAAATGAATATTCCCAGGGAATACTTTGTCTTCATGGAACTAAAATACAACTTGCAACTTTTTAAAGATATTTTGAAACATGTTGAATCGACCAAAGTCATTGAATTGATCGAAGAAATTAAGGCCAGACCTGGAACTCTCCTTGCGGAAGAATCATTTAAAACATGCTTGCTCGAATTAAATATTATTCAACTTAAAAACATCATTAAAATGGGGGATGGTTATGAAATTGGACTCTCCTATTCTGATTATGATTTCGCTCCTCAGGATGAAGAATTAAAAGACTATTTTCAACATATTATTGCCTTTCATCTCTTTAATGAACTCAATGTAAATGTTTCTCCAGTAAAATTACAGAAATCAAAATATGATCTCGTATTGAGGTTGAATGCAGGCTGAGAACTGGTCTAATAACCTACTCCGCGATCTGGTCTTCCAGTTTGGCCATGATACCACATTCATTGAGGATGTTTTTTCCTGCCATATTCCTGAAGTCGCACATAAAGAGTTTACGCTGGCAGAGTCCTTTGCAATTGCTGATCGCCTTGGAGTCTCACTACAGAATCTGATTGATTCAAAGGTCGATTGGAAAGTTATCAAAACAAAACTTATCACGCCTAGCTCTGCTGTTCCGGATAGCTATCTTGAAGATAGCGGAACCTATATGAGCTCAATTAGAAGCATCATCTCCTTTATATCTTTTAAGTATAGTCAAAAAACGGCCCAGGCTCTTTTGCAAGAACTACAAATATCCCAAGCAGCACTACTTAATGATGATTTAAGATTGAATACTAAATTCGTAAATTATTTATTTAAATTACTTGTAGAAAAATTCTCCCTCACTCGAGATGACATCGATCTTATGACTGTCATGGTTCATCGCTATTCAATGAGAAGTACCGTTTTGGCGATGGCCAAAACTTGCAAGACAGATGGTGATATTCTCAACCTCATGGTTCAAAACGCTAATAAGTACGAACAAAACTTTGACTACTGGCTTGAGAAAGATAAAAAAGACACAATCATTTACTCTCGCTCTCGTTTTGAACTTCATGACAGTTCAAAAGAAAATATGAGTCACCCACTCATTTGGTTTAAGCTTTCAACGGTTAAAAACATGACCACACTTATGGGTCGCAGTCCAATGAAGCTTGTGAACTATGAAGTGGGCGAAGAAAAGGGCAAACAAACATTTAAATTTCGAGTTGGAAATACTGACGCTTTAAGCAGCATCCGCCAGAGTGGTCTTCACTAAATACTCTTTCCTACTCTCCCATAGGCCATTAAATTTAACTCCCATCTCTTTTTTATAATCACTCAAGTTCTCAAGATCTGCCCACATGAGAAGCGACTCAGCTCCGTTTGCAAAAGGGACAGGTGTAGGTTGCATTTCGACTCCATTTACCGCGAGTGGATAAACGCCCCACTTCCTAAAAAATGCATCTGTTCCAACCTTTGGTGTCCCGAAACCCATCATGGTTTCGAAATGATTATGCTGATGAATTAAATAGTGAAGGCCAGTGTAGATATCTTTAAAAAGTGAGGAGTGACCAAATCCTTTAAATGCGGGATTAATGGTGAGTCCGCCGGAATAGGAAATATCTCTGCCCTTATCCACTCTTTGCGAGATGATTTTTTGAAGCTCTCGACTTTGTTCAGAATTTAAAACATTGGAGAGACCTTGAAGCGGAAAGGGAGTGTTAAAATAATCACAGTTTTTATAAGAAACAATTTTCGAACAAAGTATTGGCGTCATCGTTTTCAGTTCACAAAGGATGAGATGAATTCCAAAAAAATCATGAGTTCCGACAGGAAGAAAGCGATGACTATGCTTGGACTGATAACCATCCCTTTTAAGTTTTAAAAGCTTTAAAAAGAGTTCACTTAAAAACGGATCATGTATTTGATCAAAAAAGTTGTGAACAATAACGACTTGAATATCTTCTTGTGTAAGTTTTGTTTCGCTCATAATCGCCCCTTTTAATATTCGATATTGAATATTTGTCGGAATTCAGTAGAATTTCTTAAACATACGGGCAAATTGCGACTAATGAGGAGATCCGAATGGAAAACAAATACAGACTGGATGCGAAAGATGAAGCCAAACGCTTAGAGGAGCAGTCCAGTCAGGATAATTATTCGATTAAGAATGAACTCCATCTAGCGGAAGTAGAAATTCGCCCAAATGATTTAGTCTTGGACGCTGGATGCGGGACTGGTCTTCTCTCCAGGGCCTTGATTGATCTTTTTCCTGATCAAACATTTAGAATTGATGCAATCGATATGACTGATCGCCTACTTGAATATGCCATAGAGGAAACAAACAAGGGCCATCAATACCTAAATCGAATCAATTTTCAGAAAAAAGACATCTGTGAATTAACGGCAAAAAATATTTATCAAAAAATATTTTCACGATTTGTTTTTCAACATATTCCGACAAGGGAAGCCCAATTAAAAGCAGCACACTCTCTCTACCAATCTTTGGCACCGGGTGGCTCGCTCTATGTTATTGACTGCTATGGTTTTCTCTCACACCTAGATACAAATAATACTTGGCTGAAAGAGCAAATTAAAAAGGCCGAAGATAGTATTCCTATTGATATGAATATTGGAATCAAGCTTCGTGGACTATTTTTAGATAATGGTATTCCTGCCAATCAAATAACAACGAGAATTGAGAACTTTAAATTTGAAACAGTTGAGCAAAGACAAACTGAAGCAAATTTATGGAAGCAGCGTTTTGTTAATGCCAAACCTTTATTAAACTCGATTCTTGGCGAGGAAGTCTCTACGAAGTTAGGCAATGAATATGTTTCTGAAATCATGAATCCTAGAACATACATTCATGCTCAAAAATTTATTGTTGAGGTAAGTAAGTAACCCTTACTCATCTTTCTTTTTACGATCTTCCCAGTACGTTTCACCGTAATAGACCGTCAATTCTTCATCTTGTAATATATTTCGATTTGAAATGTAGAGAGTGCGCCATTTATTTTTATAAGGAACATGGACAACACTGCAGTTTGGATAATCAGAATGATTTACAAAGCGGGTAAGATTGCCACTGGCCCTCGCATTCAATCTTAACTTAAGTTGGTCTCCGTTAGCATCTTTTGGTTTTGAGTGATAAATCCATGCATAATCAGTATTCACTCTTTTATTTGTTATAATCCCAGTATACTCACCAATAATTGTCCAAGCAGGGATATACACATCCGCAAAAGCACCATAGCCCATCTCTGGTGAAGATAGGGCTACATACAGACGACGATCTTCAGCAAATCCTCTATCGAGATAGGGCCCATACAATTCAATTCGTCGCTGAACGGCCTCTTCAAAATATTCTGGATCAGTTGTAATGTCATAATTTTCCAACAAAGGCAGGATGTCCGGATCGATATATGAATTTTGTAGATGCTCAACTAAAAAAAATTTGGATAGATCCTCTTGATAAAATTTACGTCGAGGCTGCAATTGATCACTCATTTTTTCTGTCCTTAGATCTCAATAGTCTATACTGAATGGGTCAAGTAGATAGCTAGCAAAGATTTCCTTACTCAAGCCTTTTAATGATGTGAAATCCGAATTGAGTTCTGGTTATCTTGGAAATTTCCCCGACTTCAAGGGCAAAGGCAGCCTTTTCAAAACTTGGCACCATCTTCCCTCTTGAAAATTCACCTAAAAGACCACCTTCGGCCGAAGATGGGCAAAGTGAGAAGTCTTTTGCTAGCTTCTCAAAGCTTTCACCTCTTTCAAGTTTTTTGAGAATATCCTGAGCTTCATACTCATGATTCACAAGAATATGAGATGCCTTAATTTTTTTAGCAAACTGCAGAGTCATTTATGCTCCTCAACTTATGTTCCACAAAATGTTTTATAACTTTTCTGACTAATTCCTGGTGGTGTTAAAAATTCCTCACACCCCTCTTGCAAACGAAATGGCTCC
>CANHJD010000163.1 GCA_947461145.1 Bacteriovoracaceae bacterium | reverse complement strand
CATTCTAGAATCTGATAAAGCCAGCTTGGAAGAAAACTCAATGGGATAAATCCTCCACCAAAAAATGAAATTAAAAAGCGGAGCATGATCATAAGTGTCCAAATATTGTCTGCCCAAAGAGAGATGAGTTCAGTACAAAAGGCCATCATGAGGAATGCAATTGAGGCCAAGAAGAAAAGACCAACGCCAAGGATTAAATTCTGCAAGTCTATAAAAGTGAATTGAGTTTTAATAAAAATTAATTGATAGAGTGTGTAGAGTAAAATTAATTGAATGCCGTAAAAAAGACTATAGGTAAGATAAGTTAAACTTTTGTATTGAAAAACTGAAAGAGGGTAGAGAAGGTATCTCGTAAAAGTTCCATCGTAAATCTCTCTTGAGATAAAACCAATATTTTCACCCATCAGCATTCTTGTGCCAATCGGAACAATGAGATAATACAAACTCATCATTTCAAGATTGTATCCCTGCATCTCTTCAACGCCTTGAGTGGCAAAAATTGTCTCCCAAAGTGAGCGTGCAACAAAAAGTTGAATGAGTGTTTGACCAAGAAAAGTAATCCAAAAATCTGAACGATAGGCCAGGATTTTTCTCAACTCCATGGCAACGATGTGCCTCCACCATTTCATGTTGTTTTAAATCCATGCTTCATAATGGACTCAATAACTTCTTCGATGGATGGGTCTTGTATATTTAGATCTAAAACATCATGAGTTTCAAAAATTTCTTGGGTTTTTTTAGAGAGTTCAGTTCGGGGAATTTGTACTTTAAATGTATTCTCTAAAGTGGTGACACTGATGACTTTTTTGTCTCCCATCATCCCCTGAATTTTGGCCAGCTCTCCATCATACACAAATTCACCCTCTTTCATGATGACGACACGAGGACAAAGTTCTTTAATATCTTCCATATAATGGGAAGTCAGAATCGTTATGGGACGGAATTCTTTTTGATAATTTTTAATAAACTGGCGAACTGCTTTTTGAGCTGTGAGGTCAAGCCCAATTGTTGGTTCATCCAAAAAAATAACCTTGGGATTATGGAGAAGAGAGGCCATGAGCTCTACTTTCATTCTTTCACCAAGCGAGAGTTTTCTCACCTGTGTTTTAAGCTGATCTTTAATTGAAAGGGTTTCTGAAAGAAATTCAATATTGTATTTATATTGAGTTTCAGGAATTTGATAAATTTCTTTTAATAAAAGAAAACTATCTAGTGCCGGAAGGTCCCACCAAACTTGATATTTCTGACCCATGATAAGAGACATTTGGCGGCGATATTCGTTTGGGCGCTCCCACGGTATATGGCCAAGTATCGTTGCTTCTCCGCATGTTGGATGAACGATTCCAGAGAGAATTTTAACGAGAGTTGTTTTACCAGCGCCATTAGCACCAATGAGGCCAATTATTTCACCCTGCTCAATTTCTAAAGAAACAGATTTTAGGGCATGTTTTTCTACATATTTCCTAGAGAAGAGAGATTTGAGTGAACCTTTAAGACCAGGCTCTTTTACGTGTGCCGTAAAAGATTTCGAGAGGCTTTTTACACGGATCATACTTTCTCCAGAAGAAGACCTCTAAGGTAGCTGCCTTCTGGGAAACCTTTTAGTGTTGGACAATCTTGACCCAGTGTTAAACGCATGCCGAGTTTATAGTTCAGTTTGAGCTCATGCAAATTATCTTGAATTGTTTTCTCAAATTTTTGATTTGTCACTTGATGGGTATTGAGAAAAAGAACCATTTTTCCGCCCTTATTTAGAACGATATCCATTTTAGCTATCAGATCTTTGTAGGCCTTAATTGCGGAAGTTCTTTTCTCCCCATCTGATGAAGAAGAGGGCGGGTCACATATAATAAAATCAAACTTTTTTTCTTCGACTTTCATTTTATCAAGTGCTTCGTCCACGCTCATCGTGAGGGCTTCATGTTGGCTTGAATTGAGTTCAGGATTAAGGCCTAAGTTTTGTTGCAACCACTCGATATATTTTGGAGAAAGATCCACTGAAGTAACTTGCTTTGCTCCTAATTTCATTGACCAAAGAGAGAAGGCGCCAGTGTAGCTGAAAAGATTCAGCACACTAGATTCGGGCGTAATATATTTTTTCAAAGCAAATCGGATAGAGCTCATGTCCGTGTAGAGTCCATGGTCGTAAGAGCTTCCCAAGCGAATGAGGTACTGAAGTCCAAATTCCTGAAGATGAAACTCATCTCTCCTCTCAGAGTCCACTGAGTTTATCGGAAGTTTTTGGAGTTCTCTCGTTTCTCCTCGAAGTTGGAACCAAACATTTTCATCTTTAATTTCTGGAAACACTTCCTGAACTGTCGTTTGAATAATTGATTTGTAGCGGTTCCAGAATTGTGTGTAAAACTGGATGAGAATTCTGTCATTTAGTTTTTGAATGAAAAGTCCAGGCAGTTGATCTGCTTCACCGAAAACCAGATAATAATTCTCTCTCTCTTTCAGTGCAGTCTCTTGAATTCTTTTTTCAAAAGCCAGATCAAGTCTTCCCTGAATCCCAGCTGTAAAATGTTGAGCTTCGCGATCAAAAGGGAATTTTGTACTCCAGACTCTCGCCTTAATGTTTTTATGGTACGGATCGTGCATCAGTAGGGCCATAGGGCGTTTTCTGTCATCAACTGCGATGATGAATTCCGATTGGCGCGGAAAGCGATTAGAAAAATTGTCCGCGGTAATCCACGGGTGGCCCGACCGAATCAATTTAATTGAGATCGGATGGATAAGGCATTCTGGAATTTTGTTCATTTTACTGCTTTAAATTGTTTACTCGTTCTTCAGTTTTGTCCAAAAGTCGTAAAAGAATATTCGTGGCAAGATAAGGATTTTTTAGGTGCTGAGAAAGACCTAAATTTTCCATGATTTGCTGACATTCAGTTGTCACTTCTGATCCAAAGGGATCATAGTTTAATCCCAGGAACTTTAGTTTTTTCATTGTCATTTCAGCATCAGAAAGCCCAGTTACAAGTAACCTCTTTTCAAACTCCGTTACAAATTGCTCAGGGGTTTCAGAAAGTTTTTCGTCTGTTTGTTTCTGAAGTGAATTCATACAGTCGAAATTAAGGCATTGAGTTGTAAGCTGTCAATTAAAGGGTCAATATCAAGGATATTTTTCTTAGGGGTCAGATCATGATTTCACTACTTTTATACTTAGGGTTGATTTCCTTTTTGGTCCTTTGGCTTGATGGTTCTTCAATGGTTGCAGGCAACATATTGATAATTAAGAGGAATCCTGCCGAAGACCTTGAGGACTGGCTCAAGAAATTTCATTGGGATCGAAAGCAGGAGCCAGGTGCATCAGGCAGTTTACCGAGTTACAAATTTTATTCTGAAGTGGTTGAAATTTTACTTTCTCTTGCTCGCAAGATGGGCGGGAGCTATCAGGATTCTTTGCTTTTTTTGAGGGCCGGTTTACAGGCGGATAGGCAGTTTGAAAAAAAAATGAAGGAGATTCTTTTTTCTTGCTGGCTTCAGGTGGGCATAATTGTGGCCATTACTTGGGGTTTTATTTTCGGTGCACTCTTTATAGTGGATGTAAAAGTTTCTGTTTTTAAATTGATCGCAATCGCTCTCTGGCAGTTAATGGGAATTTGTGCTCTTCCCTTTCTCCTAAAGTATTATCGATTAAAATATTTTTCTGATATTGGAAAGATTTGGAAAATTCTCTATATCCTCAATTCGCTAGTCAAAGTTCCTCTCTCACGAACAGAAGTTTTAACTCTGGCCGGTGTTAGTGTTTTAAAAGAAATAAAACAAAAATCACTTTCCCATATTGTTGAGAGACTTAAGCAAACCTGTCAGAGGACCTTGCAGTTTGGTGGAAGCTATGAAGAAGATGTTTCATCACTTATGGAAGAGCTGCGCTTTCAGGAGAAGTGGCATTTTGAGCTTTTTGAAAAGCGACTCACGGTGATAAAGTTGGGTTTGATGGCCATTTTCTTTCTTCCTTCTTACCTGGCCTTTATTTTTCTCCTTTTAAACGACCTTTTAACTCTGATGTAGAGCAACAATCTTTTACAGATTAAGGACTTTCTGCTTTAATGGGGCTTCTCAAAATTCAAAGGAAGCTCCATGTCTGGTCACAAGATAATTTTCTCCATGCATAAGGTTGGTAAAGTTTATCCACCTAAGAAACAAGTTCTTCGCGATATTTCTCTCTCTTTCTTTTACGGTGCCAAGATCGGTGTTCTTGGTCTTAACGGCTCAGGTAAATCTTCTCTTTTAAGAATTATTGCTGGAGTTGATAAGGATTATATTGGTGATGTGAATGCCTCTAAAGGAGTGAGCTTTGGCTATTTAGAGCAGGATCCAAAACTTGATCCAAATAAAACAGTCAAAGAAGTTGTCCAAGAAGGCCTTGCTGAATTAGTAAAAATTGCTGCTCGCTATGAAGAAGTGAATATGAAGCTTGGCGAGGAGATGACTGATGATGAGATGAATAAGCTTCTAGATGAGCAGTCTCAACTTCAAGATAAAATGGATTCACAAAATATTTGGGATCTAGATTCCCGCTTAGAGCTTGCGATGGAGGCCCTTCGTTGTCCACCATCAGATCAGGTTTGTGGTGTTCTCTCAGGTGGAGAAAAGCGTCGTGTGGCCCTTTGCCGATTACTTCTCTCTGAGCCGGACGTTCTTCTTTTAGATGAGCCTACCAACCATCTTGATGCTGAAACAGTATTCTGGCTTGAGCGCCATCTTCAGGCCTATAAGGGGACTGTTATTGCGATTACCCATGACCGTTACTTCCTTGATAACGTTGCAGGATGGATTCTTGAGCT
>CANHJD010000162.1 GCA_947461145.1 Bacteriovoracaceae bacterium | reverse complement strand
TATTTCAAGGCGCATTACAGATATTTTCACTTTTAGTTTTTTTAAAAGGCATGTTGAATCGAGTGATATCCTTTTGAAGGATGTTATTTTGGAGAATGCAGATGAAATTTTCAGTAGGTATCTCTCAACATTTGATCTTCCTTAAACTCACTGATTGGGGTCATAATGACTCCAATCAAGACCTCAAACGTCAGTACTCTTACAACTTAGACGATTCAAGACACTCACAACGAGAGTGTTTACATGGCCTTAGTGCTATTCATCACTGTAAGTAAAAAGTCATTTCATAACCCTCTATAAATCTGTAAAAATTAAATCAAGAAAGAATTCTCAATCATTAGTGGAGACGTTATGAAATTATTTGTGTCATTTTTATTTCTGTTGTCTACGTTCACTGTTTGCGAAGAAACTGCGGCCCAAGTTCGAGGGCCTCGCTATAATCCTCCAGGAGGAAGAGGTGGTGATCATCACCAAGGACCAACTCGTCACTCTCCTGCCCCGAATTCAGGCAATAGCACTGGTGGCTATGCTCCTCATGGACCAAGATACAATCCGAATCCAGGCAATGGGCAAGGTGGATATAATCCAACTCCACAAGGACCGAGATACAACCCGAATCCAGGCAATGGGCAAGGTGGATATAATCCAATTCCACAAGGACCGAGATACAATCCGAATCCAGGCAATGGACAAGGCGGATATAATCCAACTCCACAAGGACCAAGATATAATCCAAATCCAGGGACAGTGATTAATAGACCCCATCCTACAAATTATGGGACACCTCAATATCATCGACCATATGGGTATAATCCAATACCGTATTCAACCTACTATCATAGACCTTATTCTAACACCTACGTTCACACCCAACGCTACTATAGAAGCTATGACTGGTACTCATGGGTTTATCGCTCTTACCCAAATTATATCTATGCGAACTGGATCTTTTTTCCGGCCGGTGGATATGGAAACGGCTATTGGACAATAGATAATTATCCCTATTATGTTTTTAATGGATATAGATATCGTTACTCTACTTTTGACTACTGTAATTACCAACTTGTTGATCAATTTGATCATCGTGTTGCGCAGACTTATTGGAACCAACTTTGTAACATTGGCTATGATCAGTGCTCATTTGAGAGAGATCGCCTAAATGCGCAGAATGGTCAGTATCGTTTTTTCTGCTCTGAAACTTTCAGGGAGGATGGGTACGATTACGGCACACCAACTTACGACCCCAATAACAATACAAATACTTGTTATGATCGAAACCAAGATGGCAGATGTGATGATTATAACAGACCAAACAACGATACTTGCTATGATGTAAATCAAGATGGGTATTGCGACTAAAATCTTCTTTCCAGGCAGGTCATTTGAAATGGCCTGCTTTTTTATTTAACTGAGCGTATCCCAACTGCCCGAACCCATTCGGGAGTAGCCTGAATAAGCTTTCTACTCTGCATATCAAAAAGGCCAACGGTGAAAAGAGCCTCGGAGGAAACTTTTCCATTCTCATTAAGCATTCTCTGCTCAAGGATGATGATTTTATTTCCAACTAACTCTCTTGCTTGTGATTCTATAGTAATGACTTCGCGATTTTTAATCTCGCGCTTGAACCGAATTTCTAGATCCAGTATGACTGGGCCAATTTGTTGTTTGTGAATTTCTTCAAGTCCAAAACCGTTTTTCGTAATAAAATCCCATCTTGCCTCTTCATACAATTGGGCATAAACGGCATTGTTCACGTGACCAAAGGAGTCCAGATGGGACTCCTTGATAAGGATCTTATATTTAAAGATATCATTCTGACTCATGCCTACTCTAAGTTTTGAGATTCAACTCTTTTATCCTGTTGAACTTGGCCATAACGTTTAGAAATTTTCTCGAAAAGACCAGAAGCTGAATCATCGATATCGCCTGAGGCAATAGATCTATCTTCTTCAATCCCGCCTTCAGATTTAGAGTCAAATAGGCTTGAAAATGGATTTGCATCTTCTTTGCCCTTCTTAACACCCTGAAAGCCACCACCTGCAGAAGCAGCATATTTACCGGCAACTTTTGTTGCTTTAATCTCCGGCTCTTTTGATTCCCCAGAATCAGCTCCTTCTAAATCATCACTTAAAGCAGAGCTTCCGCCGCCACCTCCGCCTCCTCCACCACCACCAGGAGCAGAGCTTTGTGAGCCACCAGAAATACTCGCTTCACCTGCGGGATTTAAAATGCCGGTAGCTTCTTTGGCCGCACTTTCAAACTGCGAAGAGATATCCGAAACTTTTTCAGCACTAGACCCAGTAGCCGTTGGATCGTCTTGATTTAAATTATTACTGCCTGCTGCAGAGTTGAAATCAAAAGCCTGATTTCCTCCTCCAGCGCCAAATTGCATTCCTGCCCCTTGAAAACTTGCTGTAGTGGGAGAACGAGGGCCGTCTGTTCGACACTCGGGAAGATTCGCACCCGTTACACAGGGATCAAAGACTGTGTTATTCTCATCTTTGATTCCAGGAGTCTTTGAAATTTGGTCAGCAATATCTTCACTGAGCCCTGCGTTCCTGCGAGCAACAAGAGCCTTATTAACAAAATCTGCAGAGGCCGTCATAAATCGAGATCTAGCATAATCATTATTAAAAACTAAATTTGAAGTAGAAATATCATCCAAGGCCAATTCACACATTTTTGCATCGTAATTTGTAATTCCTGTTTGGGTATTTACAATTGCTTTTGCCTTGCTAGCACCTTTTCCTTTCTCACAGGCTTTCTTAATTGCCTTTGGTCCCTTACCTTGCCACCTGCCAAGCTGTACTCCAAGAGTGCTTACGGCAGTGGAATAAATGCCAAACTGTTCTTTATATAATTGAGCATTGAATTCACTTCTCTCTTTGGCGGCATCTAAAGCAGCATTTTGTCCATCACCTTGTTGCTGACGTTGAGCAACCTCTTTTGCTTGGGTAGCATTGGATTCCGAGACTCGAAGACTTTGCGTGGCCATCATGGTTTGCTCAGCTACAATCACTGCATTATAGGCTTTAGAGACGCGGACACAGTCATCATAATCCAAAGTATATCCACCATTCATGCGACAAATAACTTTGCGATCCACTGTTGGTCTTTCATCTCTTGCGGAAATGTCTTCTCCATTAATGGCAGAAGCTATTGAATATTTTTCACAAATATCTAAATCTTTTGCGTCCGGTTCTTTAGTCCTCTCTTCCTTTGTTCTCTGCTCTTTGAATTTTTCAAGTTGAGGATTACAGTACTGGCCAAATGACTGATTATTATTGTTACTGTTATTTATTTGCGCCCAACAGTTAATTGTAGCAGCAAGGATGAAAAAGCTTATTGAAGTCTTATACATAGTGGGTCCCATTAAATAAAAGTCTTAGTGATCTTATCGGTTGTTAACCTAAAATCTTGATTTAATTATAAATGATCTAGAGAGAAACACTTTCACAGATATCCAGTTAATCTTTTTAATTCAGTTAGTTAGAAATAAAAAAGGGGCCACATTGGGCCCCGATATGACTCAAAAAAGAGGCATTAATTCTTTTTAACGGGCGAAGCAGACTCGGGAGCCTTTTTTGCCTCAAAAATTTTCATATAATTTAAGATATAGCGATTTGAAAGTTGTTTAAAAATGGAAACATCGCTCTTCTTTGAAATATCTTGTATGGGTGATTCAAAATCATCAAGGCTTTGTTCCGATTTTCCAATTACTGTTGGCACAGAATTATCAGGACTCGCTTGAGAGGAGTCCATTCCTGTAAATGGATCAAAGGCAGGAGCAGCTTGAGAAGGAACCCCAATAACTGGTGAATTACTACCAGCTCCAGCTTGAACTTGTGGCGATGTCGGCGTTGGAGAACCAAGGGAAGATTTACTGATATTATTTGATGACATGGCCTTGTCAAAAGATCCTTGAAGAGCTGCGACTCTTTCATTCACAGATTTATCAAAATCAATAGGAGACTGATTCCTTTTTTTGCGAAGATCATTGTACTGTGCGCGTACAGCATTCGCTTCCTGCTTTACTCTCGCCGCCATTGAGCCGATTTCTCCTGCAATTTGACCTGCCTGAGAAATGTTTCCATCAGCAAGGTTTTGGGCCATATCTGTTGCTAGCCCAGCAACCTTATTCAATGCCGGTGTATTAAATTTTCCAGAAGGAGTTTTGCTGAGCTTCAAAGGTCTAGAGCAACTTGCAGCTGAGTGATCCCAATTACTACCAGAATTTGAAAAACACTCTTTTTTCTGCTTAATAGTTAATTTTTGGATTTCTTTATTTTTTGTAATCTGGGAGTTGTTAAAATTTGAATCAGTGTCACTACTGCTGCCGACCTCCATGCCACGACCATTGCCAGAAGTTTCTACTACAAATTGATTGAAAGCAGTTGTGAGAGAAGCCACATTCCTACTTGCCAAATTCTCTCGATGCATTAAACCACCGGTTATAACACCTGCCATAGTTGCAGATGCCCCAAAAGTTGCGGCCCGAGGTATTGGAAAATTATAAAGAGGGACAACTGTTTCTGCCGCACCCGGTACTATAGTGGCGAGCAAAGTAACAAGAATACTACCATAGCCTGAAATTTTCCCTGCCTTGAATCCAGCAGCTGAGGAGATAAATCCGTAAGCGAGTGGGATTAACACTGCTAAACCAACGGCACCAGTTTGCAATTCAGCATTACAGTAGCCGAAGGCACTCAACATATACATCTTATGATAGGCATTGCATGGGGCAATATAGATTCCTGTGCAGGCACTTGTCCCAGTACTGAATGCCTCAGGGCTTGCAAAGGCAGCCTCGGAGGCAACAGCTCCAACGCTCATATTTAGTTCGCAAGC
>CANHJD010000161.1 GCA_947461145.1 Bacteriovoracaceae bacterium | reverse complement strand
TCAGACTAGACAGCTCTATCAATCAAGCGAAACAATGTTCTGCACGGAAAACTAACAATATCCTAACACGGAAGTGTTGAGATCACGGAGGACATGATGTTTAAAACCCTTCAAACAGCGACAGTATTAGTTGGATTAACTTTTGCTGGCACAGCTATGACTTGCTCTGTTGATGGCAACGGCGGGTTCTTACCTGAGAACGATCTTTATATCCCAGCGGGAATGAAAGGTCTTAAAGGTGGATTAACTGAAGCTCAATTTAATAGTGCTATTGATAAAGTTGAAGCGATTTATGCACCAATCGTATCAAGCCTAGGTGGAAATTTAAAAATTGAACGTAAATGGGATGATGGAACTGTAAACGCTTACGCTTCTCAATCAGGCAAAACTTGGAACGTGGCCATGTTTGGTGGTCTTGCTCGTCATAACACAATCACTGAAGATGGTATGTCTCTTGTTGTTTGTCATGAAATTGGTCACCACATTGGTGGAGCGCCTAAGAAAGGCGGCACAAGTGGCGGCGGCTGGTGGGGCGGTGGTGCAGGTGCAAGTAGCTGGGCTTCTAACGAAGGTCAAGCTGACTACTTTGCAACTCTTAAATGTCTCCGTAAGTCTTTCCTTAACGATAATAACTCTGCCATCGTAGCTGCTATGGAAGTTCCAAAAACACTTACAGATGCTTGTAAAAAATCAACTAAAGGCGACAAGGAAGATACTGCACTTTGTATTCGTACAAGCATGGCAGGGAAATCGGTATCTGATCTTTTCTCTGACTTAGGCAGACTACCTGCTACAAAATTTGAAACTCCAGATGCTAAGGTTGTTACAACAACTGATGATAATCACCCAAAAGCTCAGTGCCGCCTAGATACTTATTTCCAAGGCTCACTTTGTGATATCAGCATGAACGAAGATGTTTCTCAGAAAGAAGAAGTGAAAGGCACTTGCCACCCTTCTCTTGGGCACAAAATTGGAACTCGTCCACTTTGTTGGTTCAAACCAAGCGTAAAGTAATCTAAAAGAAAATGATTAATAAAAAAGGCGGCCAATGGCCGCCTTTTTTATTTTAACCGTAAAGCTTTGTGTTTTTTCCTGAATGACTTGGAAAGAAGTCCCAAAACTCAAATATAAACCATCCACCTTTAATTGCATTCATTTCTTTATGAGTAAGCTTAATGGCCGGAATTTCACGATCACTAATAAAGTTTTGAAATTCTTCGATTGATGAATGATTCGCCACTTTTTTCATAACTTTAAAGGCCGATGTTAACTGCTCGCAGTTAACATTTTGTTTAGCAGCGAATCCTTCAAGAGCATCATTTGAAAAATCCACGCTTCTTAAATCATCCCAGATCTTTTTAATTTCCTCATCTTTCAAAGCAGCACCCATAAATATCTCCTCGTTTTTCCTTTATTATCTCCTAGTTTCAAAAATCCAGAATCAAATAAGAAGGAGTGCGTACAATTAGTAGCTTACAGGTCCGAGCTAAAGAAATGGCCATCAATAATGCCAAAAAAAAAGGCCAGGTTTAAACCTGGCCCTTTGGAGTCTACTAAAATTTAATTTAGATTACTTTTTCTTTGGTGCTGGAGCTGGAGCAGCTGCAGCTTTTGTTACCTTGAAAAGCTCAACTTCAAAAACGAGAGTTGCACCACCAGGAATTTTTGGAGGAGCACCAGCTTCACCGTAAGCAAGATCGGATGGGATTACAAATTTAGACTTCCCACCTTCTTTCATTGTCTGAAGACCTTCTGTCCAACCTTTAATAACTCTGTTTAGTGGGAAAGAAATAGTCTTTCCACGCTCAACTGAAGAGTCAAAAACAGTACCATCAGTTAAAGTACCGTGATAGTGAACTTCTACAACATCTTCAGCTCCTGGAGTGGCTCCAGTACCTTCTTTAATTACTTTATAAGCTAAGCCAGATGGAGTTTGAGTAGCTGATTGCTCTTTAACGAATTTTTCGATGAAAGATTTTCCAGCATCTTTTTCTTTCTTAGCAACTTTATCCATACGAGCTTTGAAAACTTCTTGGATTCTGTTTTGAAATTTGGCCATATCAACTTCTGACTTCTCGCCTTTAGCAGCAGAAGAAATCCCTTTATAAAGGGAAGCAAGCTCTTTATCAGAAAGGCTTAGACGCTGAAGGTTTCCGCCAAGCATGAAGCCCATGGCATAGAAAGTCTTATCATCGTCTGACTCAAGAGTGATTTTCTTAGGGTCATTTGAGTTACAAGAAACAAGAGTAAGTACTGAGAGACTAAGGCAAAAATAAAGCCATGCTTTTTTCATAATCTGCAATCCTTTGTTAATGAAAAATTAGTAAAAGAATAACGCTATTTTTTCGGCTTTGCCACAATTTATGAATCTTTGGCATTAGTCCAAAGTATAACAATAAGACTCAGTGCACCTATACCTGTCACAATTAGTCCAACGGGGACTTCAGCACCATAAATTGGAGAAAAGTAGCAAACGAGGTCTACGCCCATGAGAAGCAATCCATTCATTAATGAACCATAAAAGAACTCCCCGCTAAGATCTTTAGACTTGAACCAAACTTTGCGGGCAATAATGGGAAAGATCAGACCGAGAAAAGAAAAAGAACCAAATAAACTAATAACTATAAATGTACTCGCTGAGGCCGTAATGAATATAAATCTTAATAATTTGCGTTCATCTAAACCCCAGTTTACTTTCATGATCGGTCCCAAGGACAACATCTTCAGCATTTTAAAATGTCTAAGGAGATAAATAACAAACACCATTTCCGTAATGATTAAAACTATAGCTGAGGAAAATGAGGCATATCTGAAATGACCAAACCACAGCTCTACGGGGAAGGGCAAGTTAAAGGCCATAAAAAGGAATTGCCAGAGAGAAAAGACTGCACCGACGAGAAGATTAAAAGTTATTCCTAATAAGATGATTCTCTCTAATTTTTTCTTGCCCTTTAAAAGGAAAGAAAAAAAATAACCGAGAAATATAAAAACAGGAACTCCCCAAACAAGACTCAGTTCAGTGGTTAGTTCAAATTGAAATAATAATGAAAGTGAGTGAACTACCAATAACCATAAGACGGCCAATCCATCAAATCCTAGAGTTGATGGACTCGAAAGAATATTTCTACTGCTAAGCTGAACAAGACTTCCCGACTGAGAAATTAACATACCAGCAAGGAAGCTAGAGATTGCACGAATGATTACGTAGTCCACTCTGTCCCCTTAACTAAAACGTTATTCTCAATAATTAACTCCACGACTTTCCAGCCAGAAGGGATCCAGTCTTTATTGTGTTCAGTAATTATGACAGACCGATGAAGGGAGACTAGGGTTTTAATTTTCTTGAGTAGGAGTGCCCTTTTGTCCGAATCTAAAAATTGTGTCGGTTCATCCAATAAGTAATAATCGCAATTTTTGGAAAGAGTAAGGCCAAGCTTCAGTGCCTGCAACTCTCCACCCGACAAATGAGACATCTTTCTTTCAAGTTTTGAATTTAGACCGAAATCACTCCAAAATGAATGGAAAAAATCAAGATCTAGGCCGGCCGGTTTTGAACTGATAAAAAGCTCTCTGAAGGTTGATAGCTTTCGGTCAAAGAAACATTCCAAACTCTTCTGCTCAGACATGGCAGACATAGCTGAATTGAGCGAGTCATGAAATCGATGCAATAAAGTAGACTTTCCTATTCCATTATCTCCAACTAGCACAAGGATTTCCCCTTGAGCAAGCTCAAGCTTAAGGTGACATCCGAGATGCGGCAAAAATAAAGGGTCATTGAGTTCAAAAATCATATTTTTTCTATGATCATATCTCTTAAGATAAAATGTGTTAATTTGTTTCCGGAGGATATTTATGATTTTTAAATTTTTGAACTTGATTTGTCTTGCGGGACTGATTGTGCTTGCCGGTTGCTCTACCTCTAAAACCTCTGACAGATACAGAGAAGGTAATAACAAAGGACAAATGTCAGCACTCACTGTTGAAGAAGAAAAGCAGCTTACTAAGGATGCTTTAAAGGAAATGCAAAAAGACTACCCCCCTGCGAATAATCAAGTTCTGAAATCCTACATTGAAAGACTTGGTCAAAAAATTGTGAATGCAAATAATTTAAATAATCAACCCTACAACTATAACTTTACTGTTGTTGACTCAAACCAAATCAACGCCTTTGCTATGCCTGCTGGTAGTGTTTTCATAACCATTCCGATTCTTGCAATGGCAGATTCCGAGGCCGAAATTGCAGGAGTATTGGGCCATGAGATTGGACATGTTGTTGCCCGACATACTGCTGAAAGAATGTATGTCGCAAAGAAAGAAGAAAAGAAGACTTATCTCTTTGGCGGAGTTGGAGCAGTTATTGGTGGAGCGGCAGGATACTACCTTGGCTCCAAGTTGTGCAAAGAGGGTGACAGTGAATGTAAGGCAAAAATAACATTATATGGAGCTGGTGGTGGAGCTGTCGCAGGACTAATGGTTCAAAAATATGGCTTTATGAAAAACTCTCAAGAAGACGAACTCGAATCAGATCGAATTGGCTTTCGCTATGCTGTAAACGCTGGCTATGACAAAAATAAAGTGGGTGACTTCTACTCCAAACTACTTGCTCTTGAGAAAAATTCAAAGAAGGGACAAAATGCAATCATGGCGAGCTTCTCGGATGCTATGTCATCACACCCACCTTCACAAAACAGAGTGAAGCAGGCCCAAGAAATGAAAGGCTTAATTAAACAGAATGGGTCAGTCACAACAACTGAAGAATTTTTCCGGATAAAAAAGATTGCCCAAGAACTTTATGCACAAAAAAAATAGAAAAGAATCAAACTATAGATTTTCTAGCAAATAGATCATTCCATCAACT
>CANHJD010000160.1 GCA_947461145.1 Bacteriovoracaceae bacterium | reverse complement strand
GAGAGGGAAGTGCTTGTCAGGAGAATGAAAATTAATGCCTTCATAGAGATTGTGCCGCCGCCCTTGGAGTTGAATCCAAAAGGTTTTGAAGCTTGACTCGATCTAGTGGATCAGTTCCGTTCATGAAGTTTAACATATCTTCAACGGCATCATTTCCCCAGAAGAGTTCGTTTTCAATAACCATGGAAGGAACACCAAAGACCCCAAAGGAAATGGCTTCTTGGATATTGGCCTTGAGCTCTGCTCGGGCTTCTTTAGAAAAACTTTTTTCAAAGAGTTCTTCGGCCGGAAGTCCTGCTTCGCTTAAGGCGCGCTTTAATTCTTCTGGCTCGCCCATATCAATGCGAGTTTTCCATCCCGCTAGCCAAAGAGTTTTAATGACTTCAGGCTGTAAGTCTCCAGCAGTTGATTTAAGAGCGAGTCTCAAGGCATAGAGAGAATTAAAGGGATGAGTCTTAGGTGTCGTGAAATCAATTTTATTTTTGGCCGCATATCGAAGGCACTGCTTGAGGAGAAACTCTCTTTTAGGTTGAACTTCACCCGGGCCTTTAATGCTCCAGTGATTTAGCAAAGGCCCCAAGGCCACAGGTTTGTAGTGGATGCTCAATTCTGATTGGGATTGCAGTCTCAACCAAGCAAAGTAACTAAAGGGAGATAAGAAATCGAAGTAAAAATTTAAAGTTTTCATGGCCTTAAAAGAATGCCCGAGAGTGGTTTGATTTGTCACTCTCAAATGCCTTGCAAATTCCTATAGGAATGTTACTATGGTGCACCACAAAATTGAATTTAACTCTACTGTAGCACGTATAATTCAAGTTGGACGTCTGTTGGAAAGAAGAG
Source organism: Bacteriovoracaceae bacterium (assembly GCA_947461145.1). GTDB lineage: Bacteria > Bdellovibrionota > Bacteriovoracia > Bacteriovoracales > Bacteriovoracaceae > Peredibacter. Next base: position 4,068 of record CANHJD010000160.1, on the reverse strand, counting down.
TTTTGTTCATCTAAGAGACAAAGTCTCGTTTAGGAAGAATCCATGCGTACATTTCTTTTGAACTTCATCACTTTAGTGATGCTCTCTCTCTTTGCGTCTGCTTGTGGGAAAAGGCCTCAAGTTGTTACAGGAATTCAGGTCCAGACTAGTACTGTTAATCAAGATGTGATGCTTTCTCTCAAGGCCGATCTTGATCTGGGGAGTATGACCTTTCCCTCGGTTACTCTTCCAGTTCTGCACCCAAAAGGACAGACTCCAATTGGCTCAGTTGAGCTCATGCCAGTATTGGGTGGAAAAAATCAGATCAAGATTGCTCTTAATGTTTCGGCCGTCAGTGATATTCAAGCATCGCTAAGCTCCCTTCCTAATGGTCAGACTGTTCCTTTGATTGCCAATAATCCAACGATCACAATTGCTTTAGGAGCTGGGGCAAATCTTTATTTAACTATTGGCGCGAATGCTGTAGCTCTAGGAGTTGCCGTTCCGATCAAGCAGTTTGATAGCATTGGGAGTGCAGTTGGTTCTATCAATTTATTTCCAGTTTTTAAAATTGATAAAGTTATTGGTGCTGCCGGAATTTTCACTGGCCCACAGGCGGGACAGAACGGATTTGCATTCATTGCGGATGTTACAGAGTACGTAAAAATGCAGGATATTTTTGTGCCTGAACAATCAATTCGTTTGGCCTACACTTCACAAATTCCTTCTCAGTCAAAAGAAGATAAAGTTAATGGGATGATTCTTGATCTTAATCGTAAAAAAGCTCGTCTGCAGCTAGGAAGATAGTTTTCATGAAGCCCCATGGATGGGGCCTCATGATTAAATTAGTTGGCAATGGAAATGAATAAGTTTTAATTTGGCTTTATTATCTAAATGTGAATTTAATGATTTATCCAGATAGATTGGTCTAAAGAACGAATTTGACTCTTGTGAGTTATCATTTCTTTATCAGAGAGGTTTTTATGAAGTCATTTTTTTTATTAGGTTTTTTTCTCGCTTCCCACTCCTTACTTGCTCAAACTTACACAACGACAAATGTAACTGCGGACTCTAGAACAGGGATAACATTCAATATAGATTTAAAAACTGGGATTACCACGACTACAACTGTTGCGAGCACATCTTCAGAAGTCACTACCTTTACGGCACCGCTTGACACTACAACATATATTTACCCAGTCTACTCAGAGCCGACAGTGCTCCTTGCTCAGTAAAGAATTTCCTAAGGTGCCTAAAATTTGAGTCAGATACATAAATTAAATTATTGAATGTTAAGAACTCCTTTCGAGATTTCAATGATTTAGTAACAGACTCCTAAAGCTTTAAAAATTTATTCCGATTGGTTGTATAATTCAAAAATCAGAGAGGTCTTATATGAAAACACTTTTTGTCTTAGGTTTTTTCCTGGCCTGTCAATCATTGATGGCCCAAACCTACACCATGACGGGCAAAACTGGGAACACAAGATCTACAGTGACCTTCACTACGAATCTTAAAACTGGTGTGAGCACAACTACAACTGCTGCAACTACAAGTTCAGAGTTACAGACTTTTACAAAAACTTCCATAGATGCCACTCTTTCTTATCCAGTTTGGCAAGAGCCGACATATAGTACGTTTGAGGCACAACCTGCTGTTTATCAGCCCGCGACCTCTTGGACCCTTCAACCAGCTAGTTCTGGATTTTAATTAGAACAGGCTATAAGCATAGTTTAATGACTTATCTTTAATTGCTCGTGTGCAGGTTGAAACTTCGCTGATATTTTCTCCCTTAGTCAAGGCTTCACAAAGAGCAGTTTGATACATGATTGAGTAGGGAACTTTTTCGACGGCACGTTTAAGCATAAAAATCGCTAGTTCAAAATTGCCTTCCTTTAAATGGTGAATTCCGGCAAAGAAATCGCAGCTTCCATACCATTGATAAACTTCCAGATTCGCCTGATAGGTTTTTAGGTCATGCAGGAGAGGCAAAGGTCGATTGTATTTACAGTCATACATCGAAGAAAGTTGACCCATTTTAATTTCGGCGAGAATTCCCATGTGTACCACATGATAGCGTTTGAAGTTCACAAGATTGATAATATAGGGATCAAGAAATATTCGGTATTTTTGTATGTTGGGCCCTACGATCAGGTTATCGATGTTTTCCTCAAGGCGTTGGGAATATATTTCAAAACGAGAAAAATCTTTATTGGGATATTTTGTTTGAAGCTTTTCCCTATACCAAGCGTAAGTGTACATAGGGGGAACCACGATGGTGACATCAGGCCTGAGTTTTAATATCTCTTGGAGATAGTAAAATGAGAAGACATGAGTGTCCCCAGAGACAAGATAGAGGGCGTCTTTTGGAAGATTGTTTAAGATGTAGGAGTAGTGGTCATGAAGGAATTGATCTTTGCGAAAATTATTTTCTCCTGAGTATTGGTAAAGGTTTGTTGAGATATTTATAAGACCTGAGGTTAAAAGTAAGCTAACAAGGCCCGGAGTCATCATTTTGGGTATAATTCTTAGTGCCCAAATACCAAGCATGCCCAACGGGAGAAGATAAAAGCGCTCAATCAGTAGTCCCGCGGCTCCTTTGGGAAAAACATTGCTTAAAGTAAAAAATGCAATAAAGGAAATAATGGAGATAAAAAAGTACAGCCATTCTTTAATGCTGAGCTGAATCTTGCGTGTGATTGCCGAAGCGAGGGCAAGGCAAATAAGTAGTAAGTAAGTAAAGTGATCCTGGAGAAGAATCTCCAAGAAGATCTTTATGTTCTCTGCAAGATAAGAATTGTTAGACCAGGAATTGCTGAGAGTGAATGTTCCATAATCTTTTCTCAGGACATGATGGAAAAAATCAGAAAGATTATTCACTCGTCCCCATGAACCAAGGGAAGAATCATCTAGGAAGAAAAGAAGCATATAGCTTGCAAGCATTGTTAAGCCTGCAATGAGGAGGGCAAAAAAAGCTGTTCGCCATTTCTTAATTGACCAAGCCTGAGCGAGGAAAAGGGGAAAAAGAAAAACAGTCGTTTGGTGATGAGAAAGGCAGAGCCCATAAACGAGACTGCTTAAGTACAAATTTTTATCACTTTTTTCTTGGAAATAAAGCCATGAGTAAAAGGCTACAAGAAATAAATTGAGCATGAAAACATCTGGCAATAGGGAGTAGCGCCAAAAGAGCCTTCCAAAGGCAAGGGATAAAAGCAGAATTAAAACGAGCGGAGCCGATATTTTTGAAGTCTTCCTGAAAAGGATGAGACTTCCTAGGGATAAAAGAATTTGAAGAACACTTGCACGAAAGAAAATACTTCCAAAGGGTATTAGATGAGTTGCGAGCCAGATGAGATAAGTGAAGAGCGGGTACCCAGGTGGATGAGAAACGCGATGAAGATGACCATTTGCCGCAAATTCACTCGTATCTCCAAATTGAACGGTCGAGGGTGCCACTGAAATAAAGTAGATGCCAAGGCCTAAAAAAATAAAGAAGGGCCAAATGTGGCCCTTCTTAAGAAGTTTTTGCATGAAATTATGTTATTAACTTTTTCCCAAAATGTAACTCTTCTCTTAGTTCACCTTATTTTTTTAGGAGCAGAGACTCAAGTCGCTCGATTCTCTGTTTTAAGTCATCATTTTCTTTTTGAAGCTCCCTCGTTCTCTTTTCTAGTGCCTGCACACCTGCAATAGTTACACCTTCAATATCCTGAGTTGTAATAACTCTGTCATTGCCATCACCAAGTTTAAAAGCCTTGTAGAAATCCTGGGCCATAGGTCCCATATGGGGATCTTTTGAACCAATATATTTCCATTTAAGAATGGGAAGCCCAGAAATCTTAGCTAGGAGTTCTTCGCCATCGATTTCTTCAAAATGCTCTTTTTTGGTCTTGTCTGAAATCGAACCCCAAGAAGACGCACTAGGGCCGAGGAAAACGCCAGTGGTTGGTTGAGTTGAGCCAGGATCGTTTGTGAATAAGCGATAGCCACCCTTAAATCGAGCAGTATAGGAGTCAGGTCCCCCCACACTACAGTTGGCAGTGTTATTACATCCATAGTAGGGCCATGCATAAGGTGTGACTCCACGAT
>CANHJD010000159.1 GCA_947461145.1 Bacteriovoracaceae bacterium | reverse complement strand
TTGAGACCGAGAGCAAAAATTCCAGCAAACCCATAGGCGGTTGCACTGTAATAACTTCCCCCACGATAAGCAGCTCCCTGACTAGGATCAGAACTACCAAACTCTTTTCCTAATCCATTACCAGAAACTAAACCATAATCTGTAGCATTGGCCGGGTTACCGGGCATATATGCATTCGTTGGGATATCGTTACAAATCCAATCGTAAATATTAATGTTCCCAAAAAAGCTACATGTTGTTGGGGCCTTATCAAAACTTCCACCTTTTACCCAATCCACCCACTCATTCACGTTACCAGCGAGATCATAAATCTCTGAACCATTTTGCAGAATCAATTTGGCTTTTGGGTCTCTTGAAGCTCCATAATCAATCGAACCTGGCCTATAAGTACAATCAGAGTCCCTATTCGTATTCCCATGAAAAATACATCCGCTACCCACAGAGCTCGTGGACCAGTTCGAGCTTTGAGCTTCAGCATCTCTCGCGATCGTCATCCATTCATCGTTACTTGTTAAATCATACTTATCCCCAAGGGCTTTACATGCGGACTTGGCATCGATAGGATTAATGTCAGTCCAAGGAGCACCATCCGTATCAGAAACTGCAACCTTGGTAGCATCATAGACCCCACCTGAGGGTGAACAAAAATTCGAAGTTGAAATCTCCTGACATTTGGCCTCAAACTTCATCACGCAAAAATCACTCGTACTAAAAAGTGAATTTCCCTCAACGGCTACATAGCCACTTGGGCAGCTAATTGACGTAGATTGGCCGCCAACTTTGAGAACGCTACTCTTCTTACCTGCATTACAAGCTCCAATGAGTATAATAAGAGCGAAGAGGAATATAATCCTTAACATATCTCTTTGATCGGCATTCCCCGAAAAAAAATTAATAAGAAAGTGATAGGTGAATCAATCAAGTAAAATTATAGATTTGAATAAGAATGGCCCACCGATAGTTGAGCCAATACGAACTTTTACTTCTAACGGATTGATTACTTAAGTCCTATTTTCTTCCTCTTTAACGGAAGAAGTGGCTTCTCATTTTTGAGTTCTAAAATTTCCTCATCCATGGTGTCCAGTCGTTCAAACACGATCTTGAATAGTTTATTAGTACCTTCTTGCATCTTACTGACTTTCGAATCAAGGGAGTTTTCCATGGCCAGAAAACTTCTAAGACGAGTAAAGATCCTCATGATAGAAATATTTATCGATATTGCTTGTTCAGAATTTAACACGCTAGAAAGCATAGCAACACCCAACTCCGTAAAAACGAATGGTTGCACCCTTAATCCCATCTTTACACGATTGGAGGTTCCAAATTGGCACCTCCAATTTTCTAGTTCTTCCTTACTCATTTCAAACATGAAGTCATCTGGAAATCTACTCATGTTTCTGCGAACAGCTTTTTTAAGATTTTTTGTTTCAACGCCATATAGCTCAGCAAGATCAAAATCCATCATAACTTTATGACCTCTTACAATATAGATCATGTCTTCGATTTTAGACAAACTCACTTCATTCATATGCTTCTCCATTTTAAAAATGGTTAAACTTACGATTTTCTAGATCTGTTAAGGAAGTGACTGAACAAATTTGGGTTGATAATTTTCGTATCTGAATAAGAAATGGCGCACTCTGAGGGATTCGAACCCCCGACCAATTGGTTCGAAGCCAACTACTCTATCCAGCTGAGCTAAGAGTGCGTTTAGAGTATTATGAGGGAACTTCGTGACTTTGTCAGCAAATGAAAAGGCTTTTGCTTAGCGCAAAAGCCTTATTTTTTCTCTTGGTTCTTTTCAGTATTGAGTAGTTCATCAACCTCTTCAACGTCAAACTCAGTCAGACCGAATGGATTGTCTTTAGAATTTAGATCTTCATCCACGTAACGCTTACCGAGATTTTCTTCGATATCATCTAGAGATTCTTGATCAATGCTACCTTGCTTCTTCTCAACATCGTTGAGATTTTCATTTTCAAGCAATTTATCTTCATCAATTTTTGCATCATTAAGGATCTTTTCCGCTTGCTCAATCTCATTCTCTAAACGCTCAAGTGACTTGAGGTCTTTTTCAGAATCTTTAATAACAGACTTCTCTCGCTCCTGTCTCTCGAGCTCTGCCAACTCATCTTCAGTTAATTGAATTTTATCTGCCTGCTTTAAAAGATCATCATTTAAATTTTCAAGATTTAATTCAACATCAAGTTCTTCTAAAGCTTTGCCACCCATCAACTCTTTCTTACTACCAACGGAGGCATCCCGCGCACTAGACTCTCGAAGATGCGATTCCTTAGTTTTAGTAATAGCAACATCACCTACACTAAAATCTCTCTCGGACTTTGTAACTAGCGCCGTAGCAAAGTTATCAGTAATAGTGATCACTGTTAACTCACCAGTCTTATAAGTTGGCTGATCTGTAATATTTTCTTTTAGATGCCTATCCTTAAATCCATAGACCTCAAAAACGTTCCCCATTTCCACACCATCTGCCCGACCTCTATCGAGGTAAACGACATCACCATAACCAAGAATCGCTTGACGTGCATTGTAAGTTGAAAGAATTGCAGCTTCAACCATTCGAGAATTATAAGTCCTGGTGATTCTCTGAATTTTTGGAGTATAGGTCGTGATGCGATCCCCACGCTGAGGAGTTCCTGACACTTCGATAAATTGTACTTCCCATTTATCTTTAATCTTTTTAATGAGCCTAATCTGACCAATGATAGCGTATTTATACCCTTCTCGATCAGAATTATCAGTTTTCGCCTTCCCCATTGAGGAATAAACGGAGTATCTATCACCAGGCAGTGCATTGATCGTCTCATCAAACTTTACATAAGCACGATCTTTTGAAACAAAGAAGATATTTTCGTCAGGCCCATTAACAACTTCACCGAAGTCCTGAACAATATTAGTTGAAACAAAAGTACTTAAATAGAAGCCTTCTTTGAATGAATAAAAAATTCGCGAGGTCTTATCAAATCCAGTCTTGTCATAATTTGATGGAACAATAACATCAAATTCACTCGCAGGTGGCTCATAGTTCTCATACTCTCTATTGAGTGCTTGCTCACCGGCCTTGGCCAGATCTTCCATTGTTTCTTCTGAAGCATATTGGAAATACACGCCTTGTTTAGAAAGCTGTTCTTTATCCTCAAGCCACTTAGGTGTGGCATCATCACCAAAGTTGGCCAAATCATCTGGATTCGTTGTTCCTAGTGAACCAGGAGCAGCATTGAGCTCATCGTTAGTGAAGGATCCTAGTTTAACTTGAGGAGGATTGGCACCACTACCTGTTGTAAATGATAGAAGCATTCCAGGTTCAATAAAGTGAGGATTTGTAATATAAGAGTTTAAAGACCAAATTTTTGGATAAAAGAATCCTGAACCAAATAATTTCTTAGAAATTTTGAAAAGCCAGTCATTTTTTACAACTGTATAAGATTCTACTTTTGAAGCAGTTGCCACTTCATTCCATTCATTATCTGAAATCTGTCCCTGAATACTGCTGGCCATACTTAGAAGTTCTCTTTCTTCTCGACCGACATCAAAAACAACAGGTGCGGGTTCCTCTTTTTTTACTATTTGATTGGCCTTAGCCTCTTCTTTTTTTGCTTCGGCCTTAGCAATTTCTTCAGGAGAATCCGATGTTGCAGGTATAAATTCGTCAGAATCACCGATATCTTTTTTAAGAGCTTCTAGCTCGTCACCAGTAGAGTCAGTATCCTTGGCCGCTGTTTCGCTACTCGGACTCTCAAGGGGCTCAAGAGTCTCTGGTGCCGGCCCTTCTGGAGTCTCTTCAACAATTTGACTTGGCTCAACAGTTTCTTTCGGTTCAGCAACTTTTTCTTCTGGTAGAGAATCAAGAGATTCTAAATTTTGTATGTCAATTGTCTCGGCTTCAAAATCAGTATTGACTGTATTGTTAACTAGAGGTGCTTCAGTCGTAGTCGGTGCTTCCGAAGCTACTCCCTCGGTCTTCACCTCTGCCGTCCCCACTTCTTCAGTTGCAGCAGGAGCTTCAGTAGCTGAGGCATTTGGAGCCGACTCTTGCACCTCTTGCATTGGCGCTGGTGCAGGTTGAGCATCATTCATCAAACTGCCAATCGGTTTAGGCTCTGAAGTTTGAAATTCTTGAGAACTCACCTGAGAGGAGTTTACAATAAGAGACAAAGCTATGAGAAAGGTTACTTCTCTTTTCACTAATTGATCCCGCCCTTATTTGGCTTCAAACACATCATTAATCATTGATGAGTATTGATCTTTTTTATTTTGCAATCCCAATTTTTCACTACAAATTTGAGCATACTTTAAAGACTCCAGAACAATTCCGGAATAAGCAAACTTATTTATGATGTCCTCAAAGACTTGAAGAGCAAGATCATACTGACCCTTTTCATATAGCATTTCGCCAATTTGAAATTTAGAGCGAACTTTAACTTCAGGAATTCCTTGAGTCTCTAGTTGTTGAAAAATTTTCGTTGCATCACCTGAGGCACTAGACTTTAAATTGACTGCCTTCTTATAAAGGGACAATTGTGACTCAACATCGGATGAAACATTTGCAATTTCTGCAACTGGTTGGTTCGAAAAAGCATCCACTGTTTCAACATTTGAAGAAGTATTTGAAAAATTTTCAGATGAAGTTTGCTGTATTTCATCTTTCAATGATGGCTGATCTTTGCTGCGATTTTCTTTGAGCAATTCATATTTTTTTGAAAGCTCTTCATACTTAACTAAAAGATTGTCATATTGAGCACGAGGAATAGGTTTGGAAGATTTTTTATCATCTCCCTCCACTAATGATCGCTCTACGTCCCTGTACCAGGAGCATGAATTTAGGGCCATTAAGGCCATCATGGGAATTAGAGCAGATTTCAAAGCGTCCTCCGTGACATAACTTCTTAAATTTTTTGACTTTCCCTCTCTTTTATTTTAATTCCTAATCTCTTTTCGTCAAGGAAACTATG
>CANHJD010000158.1 GCA_947461145.1 Bacteriovoracaceae bacterium | reverse complement strand
GATTCAGCGTCAGATGGCGCAAAAACGAATGATGAATGATGTGAAGAAGGCGGATGTAATTGTTACCAATCCAACTCATATTAGTGTAGCATTGAAGTATGATGGATCGACGATGGTTGCTCCGGCCGTCATGGCCAAGGGAGCAGATCATTTGGCCCTTCGAATTAGAGAAATTGCGAAGGAAAATGATATCCCGATTGTTGAAAATATTATGCTAGCGCGGACTCTTTATAAAACGGTGAAGGTGGGACATGGAGTTCCAAGAACACTTTATAAGGCCGTCGCAGAGATTTTATCTTTTGTTTACAAATTAAAACGTAAGCAAAAAGCCTTAAAGTAAATTTTTAGCCCAGGATGGGCGAGGTATTCATGGATGGATTATTAGGAAAATTGAAAGTCCTAACTCAAAACTCGGACGTGGCCATTGCCATTGGTTTGATGATTGTTCTTGGAGTTATGGTCGTACCCATTCCTCCATTTTTGCTCGATCTGTTCCTCGCTCTTTCGATCGCTATATCAATTGCCATTTTGCTAGTGTCCGTTTATTCAAGAAAGCCTTTGGATTTCTCAACATTTCCTACTGTGCTCTTGATTACGACTCTACTTCGTTTGTCACTTAACGTGGCCTCAACAAGAAATATTCTGCTCCATGGTGCCAGTGAGGGAACTGCTGCTGCTGGTGAGATTATTAAATCATTTGGCGAATTTGTGGTCGGTGGTAACTATGCAGTGGGGATTGTTATCTTCATCATCTTAGTTGTTATTAACTTTATCGTTATTACAAAAGGTGCTGGTCGAGTAGCCGAAGTTTCTGCTCGATTCACTTTAGATGCAATGCCTGGTAAGCAAATGGCCATTGATGCTGACCTAAATGCTGGTCTTATAAATGAATCAGAAGCCAAACGTCGAAGAGCTGAAGTTGCTCAGGAAGCAGACTTTTACGGATCTATGGATGGTGCTTCGAAGTTCGTTCGAGGAGATGCAATCGCTGGTATCTTAATTACTGTTATTAACATTATCGGTGGGATTATTATTGGAGTTGCTCAGAATGACATGGGATTTGCCGATGCTGCTAAAACTTTTACTCTTTTAACTGTAGGTGACGGTCTTATCGCCCAAATTCCTGCACTTATTATTTCAACAGCTGCCGGTATTATTGCGACTCGAAATTCAAACTCTGAAGCTCTGGGTAAACAAGTCGGGCAGGAATTCAATGCTCACCCGAAGGCTTACTACATAACAGCTGGTGCTCTTGGAATGTTTGGTCTTATTCCAGGCTTTCCTGGTTTGCCGTTTCTGGCAATTGCAGGGCTTATTGGTTTTACTGGTTTTAAAATTGAAAAGAACAGGGAACTTGCGAAGGTCGCTGAGAAAACAAATGCTGTTCAAGAAACAAAATCAAAATCGGAGACTCTTGAATCTCTCCTTCCTGTTCAGTTGGTACAACTTGAAGTGGGATATGGGATTGTGAGTATTGTTGATGCCGAACAAAACGGAGATCTGCTAGAGCGAATTTCTCATATTAGAAAGCAGTTCGCTTTAGATTGGGGTGTCATTATTCCATCCGTACAGATTAAAGATAATTTAGAACTTAAACCTGGTGGTTACTCAGTTAAACTAAAGGGGATTGAGATTGCTAAAGGTGAATTAATGCCAGACCACCTAATGGCGATGGATCCTGGTACAGTCATTGAACAAATGGAAGGTGTTGAAACGAGAGAGCCTGTCTTTGGCCTTAACGCTGTATGGATCACAGAAGATCGTAAAGATGAAGCTCAATATAATGGTTATACAGTTGTTGATCTTTCGACAATTGTGGCTACTCATCTCACAGAAGTATTAAAAACCAATTTGAGTGAACTCTTTGGTCGTCAAGAGCTTGTTAAAGTGCTTGATACATTTAAAGAAGAGAATCCGAAAATTGTTTCCGATCTAGTTCCGGATATTATGACTCTTGGAACTGTGCTAAAAGTTCTTCAAAATCTTCTAAGGGAAGGTGTTTCTGTTCGTGACCTGAGAACAATATTGGAAACCCTGGCCGAGTTTGGGCCAACAACTAAAGATTCAGAATTATTAACTGAATACGCTCGCCAGTCTCTCTACCGTTCGATTACTGAAAAAGTGAAGGGAGCAACGGGAGAAGTAGCCTTATTTAATGTTGATCCATCGCTTGAGCAATTAGTTGCAAGATCAATTATTCATACTGAAAGTGGATCACAAGCAAACTTAGACGCCAAAGTTGTTCAAACAATTCTCTCGTCATTAAATGAAAAAATTGAAGAAGCAACTTCACAGGGTGAAAAGATGGTGGTGCTTTGTTCGCCTCCAATTCGACGTGCTTTCAAGAAGTTGACTGAAAAATTTATTCCCAACATGATTGTGGTGAGTCATAATGAACTCAGTCCAGATGTAAATGTTAGGTCACTCGGTACTGTAAGGTTGTAATGAATGTTCGTTAAGAAATTCGAAGCAGATACATTAGAAGAAGCGCTAAAAGCCGTTAAATACGAGCTTGGTCCCGACGCAATTATTCTGAAGACAATTACCAACAATGGCCTCAAAGGCGCATTTAAGAAAAAACGCATAGAAATTACGGCCGCTATTTCAGAAAGAAGTTATGAAAAAAAGGCCAAGGTGGATAAAGTGTTGAACAACGATCAAAAAGAAACTTTCTATCAAAAACCTGCTTCCTCAATTAAGGAGACAATCACCAAATACAACGGCCCAGAGGGTGGAGAACAAGTCCAGTCTGCCGGCGGTTACGGAAGTATTGGTTTAAATAAAGTGGTTAATACTCTTACTAAGGGCACTGCCAGCCTTGCTGATATGACAACCAAAACCTCTTCTTTGATAAAAAATAGTCTTGATGATTTTTTAACAGATGGAGAAGAATCAAATTTTGATGCTGATTCAAATGATGATGAGCCAGTTGTATACAGTCGCCCACAAGCTCGCGGGAAATATTCTGAGCCCCCTCAAAATAACCCAGTGGCACGTCCAGCTAGTCGTCCGTCACCTGCTCGTCCTGCAACGATAGCCCGAAGTGGGGGAGGAAACGTAGAGGTAAATCAAAGTCGAGAAAGTATTGGGTCAGCTCAAACTTCACCTCAGGCTCCTGCCGTTAATCGCGAAGTTTATAATGAACTTAAACAAGAAATTAGAACTCAACAGCATAAGATAGAACTTTTAGAGCAGAAAATTCTCGAATTATCACAGAACTATCAATTCAATCAAAAGCATTTGAATGAAGCGAAAGGTCTTTTTCAGCTCAGAACGTCGCTAAAAACTCTTGATGTTGATGAGTCTCATATTTTAGATCTTATTAAGAAAGCGAACTATGAGCTATCAAAAGAGGATCTGGAAAACCCAGATGTTGTTTTTGAATTTGCACTTAGGGAGATGGCCGGATCAATCAACACATCTATCCCTCTTTTTGCAAAAGTCGATAATGGTGAGCCAGTTATTACTGTGCTTGTATCAGAAGCGGCTTCTGGTCAAAGTACAATGGGGATGAAGATTGCCGTTCTAAAAAAAGATGTGGTCTTGATTCAGTTCTCCCAAGATGCGCAGAATAACACTAGCACCGACTTTGCTGCTCAAGTATTTGGTATTAGAGTTGAAAAAGTACAAAATTTTTCTGAAGTCGTTGGCATTTGCCGAAAAGCAACTGAAGCCGGTAAGTCAGTGCTAGTCGATGTTCGATTAAACAATAAATACACTGATGAAACAAAGAAATTTGTTGAGACACTTAAGCGTGGTTTTCATAATGTTGAAATCCTTGCCACAATTTCTGCAATTCACTCAGAACTTTATAATAGAAAAATAATTGCCCGATATAAGGACGTTGTAGACGGTGTTATCATTTCTCATGTGGATCTTTGCATGAACTTTGGGGCCATCTTCAATGTTCACCGGGCCCACAACAAGCTGCCTCTTAAATTTTTCGGTACAGGATCAGTGGTACCGGATGATATCGAGGGAGCAACAGCTGAAAGATTAATGGCAGGACTTTTTCAGTTTTAATTCAAGTACTTCAGTGATCTAGGGCAGACAGGATGTCAGGCCCGTGCAGTGACAGGAGGTTTATGCACAAGACTAGCGAGTGGCTACTCTCTTTTAGTTCCGACAGTGAAAAATTAAATACTAAATCTCTTGGGATTGAAGGCTTTCGTCCTTGTACTAAGATTGCTGTTACTGGTGGTAAGGGTGGAGTCGGTAAGACTTCAATTGCTCTTAAAACTGCTCAGGAGCTAGCCAAAGCTGGCCATCGAACGTTGCTTATCGATTGTGATTCAAATCTTTCAAATACTGCCATCAAGCTTGGACTGCCTTTAGATAATAAGTTTGAAAAGCTTCTTTCTGCTGAAGCAACTTTTGAAGAAGCTTTAATTCAGCAAGGAAATTTCCATCTTCTTCCTGCCTGCAACGGCTCAATTCAAGTTTTTGAAAATAGATTAAATTTCGATGAAATTATTATTGATATCATCAGCTCTCATGAACATGAGTATGATTATATTCTTCTGGATTGTCCGGCAGGGGTCTCTCGTGAAAGTCTGACTCTGAACGCTTTTTGTGACTATCGCTGGGTTGTTGTGACTCCAGATAAATCATCCATCACAGATTCTTATTCACTCGTAAAATTGCTCTCAAGCCGTTTTGGCATTAAAGAGAATCATCTTGTCGTTAATATGGTTCAAAATGAAAAACAGTACCAGAAAGTGGTTCATACTCTGACTGAAACGATAGAGAACTTCTTGGGTGTAAAGACAGAAATCATTGGTGGAATTCAGAAAGTGGAAATTTCTGCCGAGGGATTTGATACTTTTTTCCTATCTGAAACAAAAACTCAGTGGCAAAAAAACTTCGTTAAACTTTTATATGGGTTCACCGAAAAGTTTGGTGGACCGATGGCCGCTCAATTAAAGAGCAACAGCCTGATGGCCCATGAACAAGATGTTCACTAAACGGTAATTGCTAAGGAGAGCTCCAAATGTCATCACTCACGGCCAAGCTTAAAAATCTTAAAGACTATAGATGCACAGTAGATCCTAAAGTGAAGGATGAAATCATTCTTGAGTACG
>CANHJD010000157.1 GCA_947461145.1 Bacteriovoracaceae bacterium | reverse complement strand
TGAAAGAAAGCCACTTTCGCAGTGGTCTTGTCTTTTAAGACTTTTTCCAGTTCAAGAACGACATCTTTATCATGGCAAATAAGAAGAATTTTATCTGCCTTGTTTTGTTCAACAAAATCGGCCAGCCATAAAGACTTCTGCTCAAATAATTTTTTCTCAGGATTTTTTGTCTTTCCTAATTTTACAGGATAAGAGTGAAAAACTCTTTTTGGAAAGAACTCCTGATAAGTGGCCATGGTTTTACGAGTATTTCTAAAATACACCCGACCAGTTCCATGCCTATCGACGAGCATCTGGAGTGCTTTTTCTTTATCTAGGCCTTCGGGTTCAACGCCAATTTTTTCTTTTAAAGATTTCTTATCCTGTGCAGTTAGAGTTTTGCCGGAGATAAGTTTATTCGCCAAATCAGAGATTGGTTTATATCCCATCGTCTCTTCCACAAACTGGTTAAAGTCATGGAAGCGGTTGGAATCCAATAGATGAAGACGAGCATAGTGACCAGCAAGACCAAGAATTTCAGGTGTTCCTGAGAGAAGCAGGACTCCCGGAGTGCTCTTGGCCAGAGCCGCTACAAAATCATATTCCATTGAAGAATTATCTGGCGCCCATCGGAGCTGATGGGCCTCATCGACGACAAGTAAATCCCACTTGGATTCAATTGCCTGCTCCATAAGCCAGTCTTCGCGAATTAAATATTTAGTTGAGGCCACAAAAAGTTGACCGTCTTCAAAAGGACGATCACCTTTCTCTAATTTTGCATCGTGATTTATGGTCGTAAAGGTGAGTTGAAATTTTCGCAACATCTCAACAAACCACTGATAGACCAGAGAATCGGGAACAAGAATCAGGGCACGCTCAACTCTTCCAGTAATAATTAAATGATGAAGAATAAGCCCAGCCTCAATCGTTTTTCCAAGCCCAACCTCGTCAGCAAGTAGCACCCTAGGCCGACTTCTTTTAGAAACTTCCTTGGCCACGTACATTTGATGAGGAATAATATTAACTTTAGGCCCACTAAAGCCTTGAGTTGAAGAAATATATAATTTGCGCTGATTTAAAAGAACATCATAGCGAAGCTTAAAAATTTCACTTGAGTCGACATTTCCAGCAAAAAGCCGCTCCTCAGGTTTAGAAAAAGACAAAGTGTCTGCAAGCTGAGTTTCAGACAGAGTGACTCCGCCACCAATATAGCTCACAAGGCCTGATGACTCGGTGATTTTTTCAACAATAAAAGTGTCCCCGTTTTGGGCCTTAACTTCGTCGCCCTCGATAAATCTGATGCGCCTTAATGGGGCGGTCATCGAACCATATTTACGGTCGACTTTTGCAGCTGGGAAAAAACAGGTGACTGTCTTAGCTTCAACTTCAACTATAACTCCTAAACCTAATTCAGGTTCAGATTCCGATATCCAGCGTTGGCCAATGATGAACTGCTTCATCTTACCTCCAGGAAGTGACAAATGCTCAAGTTTGAACCAAGATATTACCAAATGCCACTTAGGGGTAAAAGGTTATGATGAAAAAATATTGCTTTCTTTGGATTTTATTTACCATTTTTATGGCTTCTAAGA
This sequence comes from Bacteriovoracaceae bacterium, assembly GCA_947461145.1. Lineage (GTDB taxonomy): Bacteria > Bdellovibrionota > Bacteriovoracia > Bacteriovoracales > Bacteriovoracaceae > Peredibacter. The sequence continues at coordinate 3,518 of CANHJD010000157.1, read as the reverse complement.
GTTTTGCTAAAGATTTAAACGCTGGGCCGTGGAGATTCACGCTTAAAACGACGTATGCGGAGATCCCCTTTGTTATTGATTTTAAATACCAAGGAAAAAAACTTACCGGTGTTTTAAAAAATGGAGAGGAATTAATTCCACTAGAAGATATTACTATTTCTGAAAATAATCTCTCTATTCCCCTCCAGGCCTATGAACTTTCTTTCGAATTAAGTTTACTGGATGAAAATACACTTTCAGGAAAACTCGTTAGACACAACAAAAATCCTGAAGTTAAAACACCTATCCTAGCTGTGCATGGTATCTCAGAGCGTTTTGACCTGAGAAAGAAGAAGAAAGCTTCAATAAATCTAACTGGAAAATGGTCTTTTGAAATGGTTGATGAAAAAAATATTAAAAGTGCGGGAATAGGCTCTTTTATACAAACAGAAAATCGCTTCAAAGGAACTATTTTAAGTCCTACTGGTGATTACCGCTACATTGAGGGGTATGTAAGCGAGAATTCATTTGAAGGAGCAAGTTTTGATGGTGTTTATAATTACCTATTAAGAGGGACGCTTAAGAACGGTAAAATGGAGGCTGCCTTACTTTCAAACTCTATGACAAAAATTTATGGGATCCTAGATCCTAAGGCCGAACTCCCTGATGCTTACAAACAGACTCAAATTAATGAACTCAAATTTATTTTTCCAGATCTTAAGGGTCAGAATGTAACGCTAAATCATACCAAATTTAAAAATAAGCCTGTCATTGTCCAGATTTTTGGATCATGGTGCCCAAACTGTATTGATGAAATGAACTTTCTTATTCCATGGTATAATCAAAATGCTAAAAGAGGAGTTGAAATTATTGCTCTGGCCTTCGAACGCAGCCTCAGTGCTGAGGACGCGACGAGGCAACTTATAAAAACGCAGAAAAAGCTTAAAGTCCCTTATGTCATTCTTCAGGCCGGCTCAACAAGTGAAGACAAGCCTGGAGAAAAACTTAATGGATTAACGAATTTTATTTCTTTTCCAACAACTATTTTTCTTAACAAAAAGCATGAAGTCGTTAAAGTTCACGCTGGCTTTAATGGGCCTAGTACAGGAGAATTTTTTGAGAAATGGAAAGTTGAATTTAATGAAACCGTTAATGGCCTGCTAAAATAATATGTTTAAAACAATTGGCCTTTTGCTACTTTCTAATATTTTTATGACCTATGCTTGGTATGGTCACTTAAAGACTTTGGCCGGGAAACCCCTCTGGATTGCGATTGCAGTTAGTTGGGGTGTGGCCTTAATGGAGTATTGTTTTCAAGTTCCGGCCAACAGAATAGGCTTTAATTATTTTACTCTTCCTCAGCTCAAAATCATCCAGGAAGTTATTACGATGGTGGTTTTTTGCGTCTTTGCTTTGTTTTTTATGAAAGTCCCACTAAACAAAAATTTCTTTTATGCATCACTTTGTTTAGTGGGAGCTGTTTATTTTATTTTTAGAAAATGAACTAATCTTCCTGTTTTGAATCCTCATCATCATCGCCAAGAGTTTCCTGATCAGAGCCCCCATAGTCGTTATCGTCAGCTTTAAGACTTTCATTTTCTTCACCTGGATGGGCCGATTCAGAAGTCTTCATTCCAGGTGTGGGCAGAAGCCCTTCTTGAGTGCTACCACTATCAAATTCTTGAGCATAGGCACTAGCTGCTCCATATCGATAAACAAGCTCTCCCCCCGACTCTCCAGTTCTGTAGGCAAGAAAACAGGACACGAGCGTAATAAGACAAATTCCGAGCTGAACTAGATACTGAAATTCTTTTCTGAGAAAGAAAGCAGCAATCGAAAAGATTAAGGCAAGAACGGTTGAGCCAACAAATATTTCAGCTCTTTCCTCATGCTCATGGATGATTTTCTTATCCACAACTCTTTCGGCTATCTCTTCGGCCTCTTCCCCTGATTCGAGAGAAATATATCCAGTTGCAGTGGTTAGAACTTGCAAACCTATAATGATGATCCATGCTTTTTGAGACATTTTATTTGATTTAATCATTAAGGCGAAAACGAGTACCAAGATTGGTAAGAGAAAAGTTATTGCCAACGGAAAATGAACAATAATTGGATGAAATGGAACCTGCATAGAACCGTCCTTTTTAAGTTGGCCTAGTATAAAAGGAAGCTAGAGATTAATCAATTTTGAGAGTAGTTGAAAAAAGTTGAGTGTCAAAAAAACGTCATTTTTCGAGAGCTGTAAGAAAAAACATCTCATATCTACTTGTGATTTTGTTCCCTCCTTACATCGCCTCGCAATCCTGAAAGCAAATGTTAGATAAATCAGACTCTTACAGGCCTATTTAAAGTTGGCAATCAAAAAGGAGACTGTTTTAATTTTCAGAACACATTACACACACCACCTGTAACAAGGAGAACTAAGGATGTCAGTTCGACTAAACAGTCATTTGTCAGATAAGCAGCTTGCTGCTCTCAAGGACAAACTTTTAGCTGAAGCAGAGCGTATCAGAACTAATTTTCAACTTAAAAAAAATGAGTATGAAAACAGTTCGGCAACCGGTGCCAAGGATGAAGTTGATTCGGCAAACGACAACATCTTACTTGCTGCTGATATGCGTTTCTCAAACCGTGAAAGCCTCTATTACAAAAAGATTATGAAGACGATGAGTAAAATCGAGTCTGATCAATATGGCATGTGTGATGAGTGTGGTGATCCCATCACTTACTCAAGACTAAATGCTCGTCCAACTTCTGAGATGTGCATTCTTTGTAAAGAAGACTCTGAGAGAGAAGAATCTCAGAATTTTTTTGAAAGACGTTCAAAATCCCTTGGTCGCGAGATGAGCGTAAGCGGACACTAATCGATGATTGAATATGTCGTCGAAAATAATCCTGACGACCGAATTTTACTCAAGGCCTCCAAAATTTTAAAAGATGGAGGCCTTGTTTGTTTTCCGACCGAGACAAACTGGGTTATTGTTGCAGACCCCTTCAATAAGGCCGGTGTAGATAAACTCTACCGCCTCAGACATGTTGATAATACAAAACATTTTACAGTTCTTTGTGAAAGCTTTCAAAAAGCTCAGGAAGTTTCATTTATTGATGATGGGGCCTTTAGAATTCTTAAAAAAATTATCCCTGGTCCCTACACTTTTATTTTTGAAGCTCAAAAGAAAATCACCAAACACCTGAAGGCATCAAAAACGGATAAAGAAGTTGGTCTAAGATTTCCCCCATCGACCTTTTGTAAGCGCTTTCTTGCTGTTCATGGGGATGTACTCATATCATCTCACCTGACCCCGGATATGATGGAGATTGAGGATGAGGAGACGATTCTTTATGGGGCCATCATTGAAGATTTTTTTGGAAATAAACTAGATTTAATCTTAGATCCTGGAACTTATGAATTTATTGGTCAATCTACAACAATTATTGATTTTACGACCGGGGCCCCAGAGATTATCCGTCTCGGAGCCGGACCAGTCGATTTTCTGAGATAGTTCTTAGATTAATTCGTACCAACCAACATACATGTC
>CANHJD010000156.1 GCA_947461145.1 Bacteriovoracaceae bacterium | reverse complement strand
TAATGATGAGAAGTTATGATTTGGATTCAAGCCATCATGATACTTCAATTCAAGATCTGACCAGAAAAATTGCTCTGTTTATCACTGATGATAGAATAATAACCATTCATCGCGTGGAGCTTTCTTTTCTAACGAAAGTAGCTGACAAAGCAAAAATCAGTGACTACCCAAAAACACTTCATGATTTAATTCATCAGATTATTCTCGCAACAATTAAAACTTATGAATCTCCAATTTTTAAACTCCAGGATCAGTATGATCAATTTGAGCATGAAATTCTGGCAAAAAAGAATGAGCATCTTTCAACGATCCGTATCTATAACTTTCGGCGTCAGCTGTTTGTGCTCAAAAGAATATTAAAACAAACCAATGATGCGCTTTACCACTTTAGAGAGTTTTGGACCGAACATCACTCGATGCTTCAGGATTTAAGAGAGAATATTGACCAACTTTATTTTCAACTTGATGATATTTCAGTTAATTTTGACCATCTTTTCGAACTTCATATTTCACTCAATGATCAGCGAGCAAATGATGTGATGAAAATACTGACTGTTTTTTCAACTATCTTACTTCCCCTTAATTTTATAGCCTCCTTTTATGGAATGAATTTTGTTCATCTTCCTGGGCTTCACTCAAATTGGGCCATACTTCTCATCACCTCATTAATGCTTCTCATTACAATCTTGGCCGTTTGGTTTTTCAAACGTAAGGGATGGTTCATGACCGCCCGTGAGTAGAAAGTCAAAGTTACTTCAGCTACAGTCATTTTCAGATAAGGACCCCGGAGGGAAAATGCGTTTTATTATTCTTTTTATTTCTCTAGCCATCTCTTCTTTAACATGGAGTCAAACGATGAAAAATTTAAGTCATAAAGATAAAATAAAATATTTTTTTGATAATTTAACTAAAGATAAAATGGAGCTCGTAAGTGAGTTTTATCACGAGAATGTTGATTTCATAGATCCGGTAGGAAAGATAAAGGGAAGTGAAAAAATTAAAGATTATTACTTGGATATGTACAAAAATGTCAAAAGCATAAAATTTGATTTTTCTGACTTTATGGAATCCGGAAATAATGTCGTTGGAATCTGGAAAATGACTCTCGTCACGGAAAAACTAAATGGTGGAGAGCCAATTGTGGTTGACGGAAATTCAGTCATAAAATTTGATGAGAATGGCAAAGCCATTTATCACCGCGATTATTTTGATATGGGAGCATTTATTTATGAAAATGTTCCTGTCGTCGGTTTCATTGTAAAAAAAATAAAAAATAGAATGAAGGTCGAATAAATGATTCGTGTTGAAAACTTAAAGAAGCTAGTCAAACCTTTTTATTCACCAGATGATCCAGCCCATGATTGGCCGCATATTGAGAGAGTCGCCGCTAACGCAACAATGATGGCAGAGGGTGAACCAGTTGATCTTGCATGCCTACTAGCGGCGGTGTATTGCCATGATTTAGTCAACTTACCAAAAAATCATCCTGATCGCAGTCAGGCTTCACGCTTTGCAGCCGAGAAGGCTCATCCACTATTACTCGAATCTGGATTTACACTTGAAGAGAGTCAAAAAATTCAACAGGCGATAGTGGAGCATAGTTTCTCCAAAGGATTAAGGCCAACTTCTCTGGAAGCGGCTATCGTTCAAGATGCAGATCGTTTAGATACTCTTGGGGCCATTGGAATTTTAAGATGTGCTTCAGTCAATACTCAGATGAAAACAAGTTTTTATGATTCAATTGATCCTCTTGCAAGAGAGAGAGAACTGGATGATAAGAAATTTATGCTCGATCACTATTTTGTTAAGCTTTTTAAAATTCCAGAATTAATGAATACGAACAAGGCAAAACAAGAAGCTGAAAAGAGAATGGCATTTATGAAAGTCTTCCTTAACACCTTACTTGATGAAACAAGGAACTAGTCCCATGTGGATCATCCAATCAAAATATAATGCTCCAGATTTTTATGAGTCCCTCGAAAAAGAACTCGACTCTTTAATTTCAGGTGAGCCTAATCTTATTGCAAATCTTGCAAATATCAGCTCATGGCTTTTCCATGCAATCCCAGATCTTAATTGGTGTGGATTTTATCTTTGGTCCACAACTGACAATGAACTTGTTTTAGGACCCTTTCAAGGTCTTCCGGCATGCATTCGCATCAAACCGGAAAGGGGCGTTTGTGGCAGCGCCTATACTACAGGTCTCGTCCAAAAGATTGATGATGTAAATACTTTTCCGGGGCACATCGCCTGTGATTCAGCCTCAATTTCAGAGTTGGTGATCCCACTCAAAAAAGATAATCATATTTTTGGAGTTCTCGATCTGGACTCTCCAAAACAGGCTCGTTTTAGTGACGCTGACAAAATCATGCTCGATAAAATTATGACTAACATTGCAGAAAAGATTTTCTAAGCAGCTTCTATAAATGAGGCTTCATTTCTTTCTACAACCTGATCTTCTTGGCGAAAGAATCTGTAATAAAGAACAATCGCCATCAAATAGAAAAAAGCAGCCATAAAAAACGTTGGCCCAAAAGAGTATTTTTCAATTAGAAATCCGCCCATACGAGTACTAGAAGTATAGACCAGATTATAAAAAAACATAATCACTGCCGAGGCAAAAACGCATTCCTTTTCATGAACATGCTCCATCTCAAACATTGAGGTAATGGGACTAGACATATTCATGAGCATTCCGCGCAGAAAGAAGCAGCTCAGTACAAGAACAATGTTTCCAGTGAGGCCCATGGTGAGCATAAAAGGGATTGAAAGTGTTGCTGTCATCATGATGAATTTTAGGTGGGTCGTTTTTTTGACTAACACTGGTGTGATGAAAATTCCCAAAAAAATAAAGAGCTGTAGAGCTGCATAAGAAATCCCAATCATTTTTGTAGAAAGATTAAATCGCTCTTTTAAGTAAATATTAATGAATGGAACAATCAGGCCACCACCAAAAGCAAAGCATAATTTAGGGATTGTAAGTTTGGCCAGCGTATTCCAATCCTTTTCCTTGAGGCCCTCAAAGATGCTCTTTTTTATTTTAGGAACTGGTACGCGTTTAATCTTTAGAAAGATTAAATTTGAGAGAAAAACCACCGCAAGAGCAACCATGATAGAATTTCTAAACAATTCAATTTGACCGAGCTGAGGATTAAAATGCTTCAGCATTTCAGGTAAATAACCACCAACAAGATAACCTATAAAATGAGCAATCATATTTAATGCCGAATTAAGACTAAATAGATGGACCCTTACTTCTCGGTTCGAATTCCTAAGATAAAACGGTGATACAGAAATATTAAACAAGGCCTGAAACATACTGGCCAAAAGTCCAAAGGTGAACAGCCATGTCTGCGTTGTGTTGAGCATTTGAATGAAAAAGAGTCCTGACGAGAAAATCATCGCCGTCATCACTAAATGCTTCACATGAAATTTCTCAATGAAAAAGGCGGCCGGAAAGGCCATGAAAGAGATCCCTAAACTTGTTGTAGAGATTAGACTCCCGATGGTCGACTCACCATAGCCTAGCTCTTTGAGGTAAAGATTAAATAACAAGCTATAAATTGAAAGACCAACTCCCTGGATTGCATTCCCAGCGAGAAAAATTTTTACATTCGGTGAAAGTTGTTGAAAGTGCGTTCGGTAAGCGCGGACCATGTAAGATTCTAACCTTAATTTTTCCTCAACGATATTGGGAAAAAGATGATATTACGCAGACCTTCCAAGTGAATTAGTTTGATCCCTTAATACCCCTCCGATATGATTATTTGGTTAAATCATCCAAAGGATCTTATGAAGTCGATTATTTTGCTCGGCCTTTTTTTCAGCCAAATGGCAAGCGCTGATCTTGTTTATATGAAAGAAGATAAAGAAAGCAAGTTAGTCATTCATCAGTCTGAAGATGCTTCTGTGACTAGAATTATTAATGATGCGAGCTCAAAAGAATGGGCGCTCTATCCAGACCTTACTCCTGATGGTCAAGAGGTGGTTTACGTCGAAGGCCCATCACAAAATGATCTTCACATTACCTATAAAAATCTGAGCAAGAATTTGACCCAACGATTTCATTCCTCTCAGAAAGGAATGATCCTTCATCCAAAATTCTCAAGGAACGGAAGATTTATTTTTTATTCTGCTCCAGGATCTAAAGGAAAAAATACCGTTTTTTTCTTTGACCGCGAAGCCGAAGTGACTCGCCAAGGTGAAGGACTTTTAGACTACTCCCTTGATCAGGCAAAAGTTCTTGATGAATCTGAAGAATCCTTTTTCCCTCGCCCTTCATCTGATGGAAGTTTTGTTGTTTATCAACGAAATACTCTGGGTAAAAAAGAAATTGTTTTTTATGACCGCCTAGAGAACACAAAAAGAGTTATTGCCGAAGGAATGTCTCCCGCACTCTCTTTTGATGAAAGATGGATTGCCTATACTTCAAAGGCCGAAGGGAATTGGAACATCTTCATTACTGATCGCACATCTGGGGCCACAATTCAGGTAACAAATGAGTTGAAAGATGAAATGTCTCCGACATTTCTCCCAGATAACTCTGTTGCGTTTGCTTCAAATAAAACTGGTAACTTCCGCCTCTTTAAAATTGTTAAAGGTGAGTGGATTTCACTTATACCAGAGGGACAAACGGCCGAGGTTGATTTTTACTCCCCCCAATTTTCTGGTCAGACAAATATTAAGCAATCTCTTAACGCTCCTTTTATCGGAAATCCACGATCTTCATTTGGCACAATTTCACATCAAGGAAAAGTTTATATGGCCGGAGGCCATCAAGGAGCAGAGCACACTTATCCACCTGAATCTTTCAGTGATGTGCTCATTGTTTTTGATATTGAAACAAATACTTGGACTGACCTTGCTCCAAGACCTGTAAAGGCCCATGGCTTTCAACTTGCTGCCCATGGAAACTATCTTTATGCTTTTGGTGGATTTGCTTACTCTCCAGATCATAAACCAAAGTGGAAGTCCTTAACCCAAATTGATCGCTACGATATCGTTAATAATAAGTGGGAAACTATTGGAAATCTTCTCTCTCCCCGCTCGTCAAATGTCGCCGTAAAAATTGAAGACAAAATCTATATTGCTGGTGGATGGAACTCAACGCCT
>CANHJD010000155.1 GCA_947461145.1 Bacteriovoracaceae bacterium | reverse complement strand
GGGGTTCTAACGTTCAGATTCGTCAGCTTGCTGGTATGAGAGGTCTAATGGCCAAACCATCTGGTGAGATTATTGAAACTCCGATTACTTCTAACTTCCGTGAAGGTCTTACAGTTCTTCAATACTTTGCATCTTCCCACGGAGCACGTAAGGGTCTTGCCGATACAGCTCTTAAAACAGCTAACTCTGGTTACCTGACTCGTCGTTTAGTGGATGTTGCTCAGGATGGTATTATTCGTAATACGGACTGTGATTCTCATGATGGAATTACACTAACTTCAAGAATTGAAGCTGGTGAAATTACTGAACACGTTGCTGCAAGAGTTCTTGGTCGTGTTTCTTTGGAAGATTTAAAAGGCAAAACTGGGAATGTACTTTTCCCAAGAAATCACCTTTTTACAGAGAAAGATGTTCCAACAATTATGGCCGAGGAAATCGACCAAATTAAAGTTCGTTCAGTCTTAACTTGTAGAGAAAAATACGGTTACTGCGCTCTATGTTTTGGACGCGATCTTTCTCGTGGTAAGCTTGTTTCAATCGGTGAAGCAGTCGGTATTATCGCTGCCCAGTCAATTGGTGAACCAGGTACTCAGTTAACAATGCGTACATTCCACATTGGTGGTACTGCGACTGCAGGAGCTCAGGTTAACAAATCTGAAGCAAAAACTGCTGGTAAGCTAGTATTTGAAAACGTTAAAACTGTTGCTCGTGCTGATGGCCAAATGGTTATCATGAATAAAACGGGTGAAATTATCATTAAGAATGATCTGGGTGCTGAAAAAGAGCGTTATCCAGCGATCTATGGTGCGACTCTTTTCTTCAAAGATGGTCAAACTGTAGCAGTTGGTGACCGAATCCTTGAGTGGGATCCGTTTGCTATGCCGATCATGTCTGAAGTTGCTGGTACAGTAAAATATGAAGATCTAGTTCAAGGTGCTACATACACTGAAGTTCTAGATGCAGTTACAGGTCTATCTCACAGAGTTATTACTGAGGCTAAAGCGAAGGAAGATCTTTCTAAGCAACCTCGTATCTTAATTGTAGATGACTCTGGTAACCCTATTATTGTTCCAGGTACAAAACGTATTGCTTCTTACTCACTACCTGTTGGTGCGAACGTGGTAGTGAATCCAGGAGATAAAATCGACGGTGGTTTTGTTATCGCCAAAGTTCAACGTGAATCGACGAAAACGAAAGATATCACAGGGGGTCTACCTCGAGTTGCAGAACTTTTCGAAGCAAGAAAACCAATGAATTCTTCACAAATTGCGGATATCGCAGGAACTATCGAGTATGGTCCTGAGGTCCGTGGTTCAAGAAAGATCATCATTAAGCCAGAGGATGGTTCAACACCAGTTGTTTACACTATTCCAAAAGGTCGTTATGTGATCGTTAATGAAGGTGACTATGTTCGTCCGGGTGACCAAATCATGGATGGACCTACTAACCCTCACGACATCCTAAGAGTTCTTGGTGAGAAAGCGGTTGCTCGCTATATCACTGATGAAATTCAGGATGTTTACCGTCTCCAAGGTGTGAAAATCGATGATAAACACATTGAAGTGATTGTGAGCCAAATGTTGAAGAAAGTTGAAATCACAGAGCCAGGAGATTCAATGTTTGTAGAAGGTGATTCAGTAACAAAAGCTGAATTCTATTCTGTAAACGAGCGTCTAATTGCAGAAAGTCTTAAGCCATCAGGATCTAAGGCCCTATTGCTTGGTATTACAAAAGCATCATTAACGACTGACTCGTTCTTGTCTGCTGCGTCGTTCCAGGAAACAACGAAGGTTCTTACCCAGGCTACGCTTGAAGGTAAAAAAGACACTCTTATTGGCCTAAAAGAAAACGTATTAATGGGTAGATTGATTCCGGCCGGTACAGGGATTCCTCGTTACAAGGAATTTCAAGCAGATGTACACAAGGAAGAGAACCCATTTGCGATGAGTCTGTAGTTATTAAATAAAACTTGAATTAGCCAGTGCGTTCTGTTAAATACACTGGCTAATCTTTTAAACACTGTAAGGAATTAGGTATGCCTACTATTAACCAATTAGTGAGAAAAGGTCGCGATTTGCAAAAAACGAAGACCAAATCTCCCGCGCTTGCTGGTTGTCCTCAACGTCGTGGTGTTTGTACCCGCGTTTATACAACTACTCCTAAAAAACCAAACTCTGCTCTTCGTAAAGTTTGTAAAGTTAAGTTAACTTCTGGTTACGAAGTAATTTCGTACATCGGTGGAGAAGGACACAATCTTCAAGAGCACAGTATCGTACTAGTGCGCGGTGGACGTGTTAAAGATCTTCCAGGTGTTCGTTACCACACTGTTCGTGGAGCTCTAGATGCATCTGGCGTTGAAAAACGTCGTAAGCGTCGTTCGCTCTATGGCGCTAAGAAACCTAAGAAATAATTTGAGGTAATTTATGTCACGTAAGCACCAAGCTCCACAAAGAGAAGTTCTCCCTGATCCAAGATACGGAGATATTCTAATCACTAAAGTGATCAACGCTTTAATGTATGATGGAAAAAAATCAACTTCTGAGTCTAATTTCTATGCAGCCCTTGATTTGGTTGAAAAGAAAACTGGCGAAGAAGGGATTAAAGTTTTCAAAAAAGCTATGAACAACATTAAGCCTGCTGTAGAAGTTAAATCTCGCCGTATCGGTGGAGCAACTTACCAGGTTCCAGTTGAAGTTCGTCCTAACCGCAAGCAGTCTCTCGCTATTCGTTGGTTACGTGATTATTCACGTTCTCGCGCTGGCAAGAACATGGTTGAAAAAGTTGCTGATGAAATCATCGATGCAGCTAATAACCGCGGTGGAGCTGTTAAGAAGAGAGAAGACGTTTATAAAATGGCTGAGGCTAACAAAGCTTTCGCTCACCTTAAGTGGTAATTTCTCTTTTAAATGAAATCTACTGAAATTCATAAGGTTCGTAATATCGGCATCATGGCTCACATTGATGCCGGTAAGACGACCACTACTGAAAGAATCCTTTTTTATACCGGAAAAAACTATAAAATTGGTGAAGTCCATGAAGGGACTGCAACCATGGATTGGATGGTCCAAGAGCAGGAGCGCGGGATTACTATTACCGCTGCTGCGACTACCTGTTTGTGGAATAATCACGTTATCAATATCATCGATACTCCAGGTCATGTGGACTTCACTATTGAAGTCGAGCGTTCATTGCGGGTCCTAGATGGAGCTGTTGGTGTATTTTGTGCTGTAGGTGGTGTTGAACCTCAGTCAGAAACTGTATGGTCGCAGGCAGATAAATATAAAGTTCCTCGAATTGCCTTTATAAATAAGATGGATCGTATTGGGGCTGATTTTCTAAGTGTGATTACTGAAATTCGTGAAAAACTTGGAAAAAAAGCTGCTGCCATTCAGATGCCAATTGGTTCTGAAGAGACATTTGTTGGCATGATTGATCTCATTACTCTTAAGGCCATGACTTGGGCAGGAAGTGATCAAGGTGAAAAATTTGAGCTGAGGGATTTGACGGGCAGTGAGCTAGATGAGGCGAAGCTTTATCGAGATGAGCTACTCGAAACTCTTGCTGATTTTGATGACCAGCTGGCCGATGATTACCTTAATGGAAAAGAAATTTCCCCAGAAGTCATTGAGAAAGCCATTCGTAAAGCGACGATAAAAGATGGTTTTATCCCTGTCTTGTGTGGAAGTGCTTTTAAAAATAAAGGTGTGCAGCCACTTTTGGATGCCGTTGTAAAATATCTACCTTCGCCACTTGATAAAGGTGAAGTCTCTGGTCATGATGCCAAAGACTACGAAAAAATAGTTACAAGAATGCCAGATGAGAAGGATCTTTTTAGTGCCTTGGCCTTTAAAATTTCCTCAGATCCATTTGTAGGACAAATCACCTACCTTAGAATTTACTCTGGCGAATTAACGGCTGGTACCCAAGTCTACAATCCTCTTGAAAAGAAAAAAGAGCGTATTAATAAAATTTTGCAAATGCATGCTAATAAAAGAACTGAGCTTGAAAGTGCTTCAGCTGGAGACATTATTGCAGTATCTGGATTGAAATTTACCACCACCGGGCAAACTCTGTGCGCTGAACACAAGCCAATTATTTTTGATTTAATGGAATTTCCGGAAACTGTTATTTCAATCGCTATAGAACCAAAAACTTCAGCCGATGAAGAGAAGCTCACAAAAACTCTTGATTATCTTAAGATAGAAGATCCATCATTCAATTACAGAACCAATAAAGAAACTGGTCAGCTCCTTATTTTTGGAATGGGTGAATTACACCTTGATATTATTACTGATCGTCTTGAGCGTGAGTTTAAAGTTGGCGTAAATAAAGGTAGCCCTCAAGTAGCTTACCGCGAATCAATTAGTGGTATGGGTTCAGCACAAAATACCTTTAGAAGGGAAGTTGCTGGAAAGGGCCAGTTTGGTCAAGCCTCCATCACGGTTGAGCCTATTGAGAACAGCCTGGAAATCAAAGTTGATTTTAAAAAGAAAGAGAAATCAATTCCTGAAGAATTTTATGAAGCTGTTAAGCGTGGTATCCAAGATGCCGCCCCAAGTGGCGCAATGGCCGGATATGCGCTTATAGGTATCAAGGCTACAGTAGAGTCAATTGAGTACAATGACACTGAAGCCAACGACGTTGCCTATACGATTGCTGCTACAATGGCGTTTAAAGAGGCCTGTCAGAAAGCCGGATTAGTGCTTATGGAGCCTGTTATGGCCCTTGAAGTGACTACACCCAATGATTATGCCGGTGATGTTATAGCTGACGTAAATGCCAAAAGAGGTCGTATTCTCGGAATCGACCCAAAACAAAATAAAGATATTCTGAAAGCAGAAGTACCACTTTCTGAAATGTTTGGTTATAGTACTCAACTCCGTTCTAAAACCCAAGGACGAGCGAGTTTTACTTTAACTTTTAAAAGATATGAACCACTAACCCACAATCAAGCAAAAGAAATTCTACAGAAGCGTGGAATTTACATTTAGAGGAGCAAAGAATGGCTAAGGAAAAATTTGACCGTAGTAAGCCGCACGTCAACATCGGTACTATTGGTCACGTAGATCATGGTAAAACAACTTTAACAGCTGCAATCACAATGACCATGGCGAAAGTTTATGGTGGAACAGCTAAATCATACGCAGATATCGATTCTGCTCCTGAAGAAAAAGCTCGTGGTATTACAAT
>CANHJD010000154.1 GCA_947461145.1 Bacteriovoracaceae bacterium | reverse complement strand
TCGCTCTTTCACTATGAAAGAAGCGTTCTTGACCAAGCATTTCGGTCATTAAAATTAAAACGTGAGGAAATTTTTTCCTTAATTAAATTTTTCTGAAAAAAAAATTGAGAATGATGATTGAGCACACATAAGTGATAGATTTATATAGATTGATTGATTGAATTCGTCGGAAAAGTAAAAGATGAAAAAAACACTAAAGTTTTTTCTTCATCCAGCCCTCGATGATCATCGCGGCCTTCTTTGCTTGCTGAGGATTTTGAAGTATTTCATTGAGGCGTTTTTGAAGCGCCTCAATGATTTTTTTATTTTGGAGGTTCTGATCTTTCTCTTCTGTAAAAAGCTTTTTTAGCTCTGAAGAGTTGATCTTTGGAGCGGCCATTCTTAGGCTACACTAGCTTCTGGTGCACGACGCTTATGAGAAGCAACTTTAGTCATATGCTCTTCGATAATTTCGTAAAGTTCTAGTTTTGTTTCCTTAGGATCCATTCCTTGAGGCATAACTGAATAAACAACTTCATTGTTCACTTCAGAAAAAATAAACCATGTATTTCCAATTTTTTGGAAAAGCACATCTTTCACCTGAGCTTTATTTTTTTTCGAGTTGTTTGTTGAGTTGTTAGTGTTGTTTGAGTTTGTCATAAAATCCCTCCATGGTTTTTTCTACATAAACTCACTTCCTGTGAGCCTATTTGACCTACTCATCGGACTCTGGTGTACGAACTTTAGTCACTTTTTTAAAATACTGAAAAAAAATTTTGCAGTATTTTTGACTAAACTAGTAGGCTGTTTGAAAGCCTAAGTAACCGGCCAATGCAAATGTCGTTCTTGTTCTAAATTTATCATTGCCCCGACTGCGCCACCAATCTTCTTGATTAGCGGCAGAATTGGACTGGAACGTAGTTGCCGGTTCCATTTCGATAGAAGTTCCTAGAACGAAGTCAACGTTCTCTGTAATGTGTTTTCTATGGTATTGAAGGCCAATTCTTGGAGAGAAGCTTAGGGATCGGTAATTTCTTGCCTCCTCTATGTTATTTTTTTTCTGAGAGACGTTTAGTTGATTAAAAAAGTTGAAGTTAATACTACCATAAATGTTGATTCGATTTTTTTCACCCTTGTAGGCGTCATAAGCAACATAGGGACCAATTCCAAGCTTGATGCCTTCCTCGGTCGATGTCACTCCATTAAAAAGGCTATAGGAATTTTTAAAAAATCTAAAACTAATTGTTCCTCCAAGATAAAAACGATCAAACTTATCATCGGGGCTTTGACGTAAAAGGGTCGCATTTAAGTCTATTGGACTCATATAACCTTTCAGCTTTATATTTGAAAGGTAAGGGTAGCTTTCATTATAGGGCTGAGTTAGTCCAAAATTAAAAAGCCCTCTGTAACCCCGTGGAGAGTAGAGTGGGTAATGCTTAGGAAGAGGTTCTTCTAGACGATAATCAGTTGGATCTTTAGCAAGAGGGACTTGAGTAAACTCCTTACTGTTGTTGTAATAAAAATAGAGGTGTTCTTTAATTATATAGGCAATATTTCCTTGTTTATCGATAGTAGGAATGAACTCATCTTCTAAACTTACCTCATGATTAACCCCAGAAAATAAAGGATCTTCTTTCCATTCGGGAGAGTCACTTAATTCTTTTTTTATCTTCGCCAGTTTTTCCTTTGATGGTGCCAAATGGTCATAACTGGGATCGTTATTGAGTGAAGGATGAACTTTAATGACATCACCCTTTCTGAGATACTGAACTACTGGTGCGCCGTAATTTTTATCCTTTAGAAGAGGAGTTTCTAAAACCGTAACGACAGCTTCTAACGCCAGAGCATTAAATGAGAAAGTAAGGATGAGAATAAATAAAATTCCTCTTTTCATTCAAAAACCTGTGTAAGTGAAAGACCAAAGCTCTTGTTTGTTTGATTTGACGTATTTAGGCTGACTATTTCTTTTTGGTCTTTAATATTAAGCCATTGTGATTGAAAAAAAACACCAACACAGAACTTTCCGAGCCGATTTTCAATGGGATGTTGGGCTGCGAAGAGGAAGTCAGCTGAGTTAAATTTGAAATCAACATTACCATTTGTTGTTTCGGCATTGGCCCTAGAGAAAGGGCCCACTCTGAATTGTGTGAGAAAATGGATTGGGTAGTTAACCAAACTTAATTCTTTTGTCTTAAATTGGGGACCAAAAGAGATTGAAGAGTAGGTGACTTTACCATTCCCTTTTAGTGAATAATGAGTTTTCTCATAATGAACAGCAAGCCCGCCCTTTATAGGAATTTTCCAATCTGCAAAAAATCCTATTCCATATTGGGTTGAGAGCCCTGAACTGGCCTTGTTATCATTAAAAAGATCTCTCATATATTGACCCTGAACTATGCCAGTTAGGAAAGAGAGATCAGGTTTCAATTTAAATTGAGTATCATAATCGGCTCTACTAATTGATTTAGGTGCAGGAGTGTATTTTTTGGGAGAAACGTAAAGATCTAGTTGCGGCTCAACACTATTGAAGACTTGTGATTTTATTTTGTATTCACATTTTCCATTATTACTCTGAACATATTTAAATCCGAACTCATCTTGAAGTCGATAAAACTTGCCATAGAATGGCTCAGTTAATTCAAATGATTTATTATCTTTGATTCTGATTAAGACACTGCCCGACTTTATATGACCATGTTCAATACCACTTTCTAAAATAGTTCCGAAGGCAACTGTAGGATTTGGGGATTTGTAACGGTTTGATTGGGGTTTCTCTTCATATTCTTCAGTATCAACTTCCAAGTAATCTTGAGCCTTTATTGATTCTTCTAATTTCCTCACTGCTTTGAGTTCAAGCTCTTCATTTGCCAGTGCCGATAAAGAAAAAAAAAGCCAAAGCATTATGTGCCCCAGTGCCTTAGGATAAGCTTGGCCTTCTCAAGAGTTTCAAAGTTGGTTGTAAATTTTACAATTCCTTCTTTGACATCATCCTGATCAATCCATTTGTAATTAATGTGCTCATGTGGATCGAGAGGCACTTCCCAAGTTTGGTCTAGAATAATAAGAAAGCTTTTTTCATGAACTTTTCTTCCTCGAGTATCAGTGAAGTTGAAGCTTAGTCCTAGATCAACTAAATCAACAATTGATTCTATCTTTAATTGAGTTTCTTCAATGGCCTCTCTTAATGCCCCTTCTTCGAAGGTTTCATTTTCCTCTACTTTACCAGTAACGTTTTGCCAGAATTTTCCTCGGCGCTCATTTGTCTGAAGGATGAGGAATTTAAAGTTTTGACTATTGTTGTCAATTGCGGCAATCGTCACCTGGGCTTTTTTAATCTTTTGTTCCATAGATTTAATTATGGGGTACTGAAGTGGAATTGTCCAAAAAGAGCTTTGAGTTTTTAATAACTTTGCCATGCGTAACTGACAGGAAAGCTCAACTTATAAATTGCGTCATACCCGCTCATTTGATATGAAAGGAGTATGAACGATTTGAATTCGATTTTATTCAACATCGCCCAATCTATGCCGGGCTTTTTGCTAGCCATTGTAACCCATGAGGCAGCCCATGCGTGGATGGCCAATAAGTTTGGTGATCCCACGGCAAAAAACCAAGGGCGTCTTACACTGAATCCAGCAGCCCATTATGACCCCTGGGGAACTATCTTTTTTCCACTTTTGGCCGCAATGACCGGTTTTACCATGATTGGGTGGGCACGACCTGTTCCAATAGAGGTGAGAAATTTTAAAAATTTTCGCCAGGGCATATTTTGGGTGAGTTTTGCAGGACCACTTTCTAATCTTATCTTAGGCACAATTAGCGCAATTCTTTTGGCCATTATTGCAACAAAAGTCTCTGTAGATTGGGGCTACTACACAATCTCAATTTCTATGCTGAGAGACTCCATTTTTATTAATTTTCTTTTGGCTTTTTTTAACCTTATTCCGCTTCCTCCTTTGGATGGATCAAAAATGATTTCATCTTTTTTAAAGGGACAGGCGCTTTATAAGTTTGAAAGTTTTGCTAGATACACACCCATGATTTTTATTGGTGTGATGTTCTTGAGTTTTGCAGGGATTCATACCCTTGGATACGTTCAGATTCCTGCAGTAAAGCTAACTAATTACCTGATGATACATTTAGTGGATCTACTGGGAGGCCTAGGATGACTGAAAATGAAATTTTAGTAAAAGTCGATCGTTTCGATGGCCCTCTCGCGCTTCTTTTGCATCTTATTCAAAAAGAGGAAATGCGCATTCAGGATTTGGATCTAGCTACGATTACAAATCAATATTTAGATTACCTTCAAAAAATGCAGGATTTGAATTTTGATGTGGCCGGTGAATATCTTTTTATGTCCGCCACATTACTTTATCTAAAATCACAAACTATTGCGGATGAGTCTCAAGATCAAAATCTTATTAAAATTACTGCGGGAGAAATGGGCCTAGAAATCCAGACTCGTGGTGACTTAATTAAGCGTCTTGAGGAGCTTGAGCGTTTTCAAAGATTGGGTCAAAGACTTTGGGGTTTGCCAAAAAAAGGGCACGAAATTTTTGTTCATCCAAAAATTGATCGCAAGGCCATAGAAAATTCAATTTTAACTCCAATTGATCTTCAGCAGCTCACTGAATGCATGATGGATCTTATTCGTCGAGAAAAGAAAAAATACGCAGTTGTTAAACGTGATCGTCTTTCCATTAAGGAAAAGTTGATTCGTCTTAAGACTATGCTCAAAGAAGGCGAGACAACTCAGTTTGAGCGCTTATTAGATGAGAATGAAACAGGAATTATTGATAAAGTTATTACATTTATTTCGCTTTTAGAGCTCGCTCGTTTGAAAAAATTACAAATTTTCCAGAATGAGGATAAGGGGTCCATTTACATTGAGGTGAAGGAAAGTTTAGAGTCCTTTGACCCAGAGAGTGCAAATGGTTTTGAGCCCGAAGGCGAAACTAAAGAAGCGGCACCTGCAGAAGCAGCTGCTCCTATCCAATAAGGAAGTGTCATGGATTCAATGAACGACATTAATTACGAATGGGATCTTTCTACGGAAGAAGCCGCAACTGAAGCAATTGAGCTTGTTGAAAAACAAGAAGAAAGCTTTGCTTTAGATGTTGGCCACTACGAGGAAAAAGACCAAGAAGATATGCTATGGCAGGCCCGTACTGGGCTTAACCCTGATACGCTTTGCGGAGCTATTGAGACGATTATTT
>CANHJD010000153.1 GCA_947461145.1 Bacteriovoracaceae bacterium | reverse complement strand
TTGATGTGGTTTCAAAGAAGTGGGCAAGTGGTTTATTGGAACCTATTGAAATAGGGATTTTCAAACTTCAGCTCGTTTTTAATTACGGCATGATGATGGGAAGTTTTTCTGAATTATCCATTAATGCCAAAAGCTCAATCTTATTCACTTTAGGTAGCTTTGTTTTTGCTGCTTATATATTCTGCTTGTGGCTCATTCCCCTTAGATCTAGGGCCACGATCTTGGGTCTCTCGGGTCTTGTAGGCGGAATCATGGGAAATATTATCGACCGCTTTGATGATCAGAGAGTTGTTGATTTTTTATCATTGAATTTAGGCAACGCAAATTTACCCTATCTTAATCTAGCCGATATTTTTCAACTTATCGGTTATGGACTTATTGTAACAGGTGTTTATCGGGACTCTCTGTACTATTGGCCTAAAAATGACTGGCGACTTAAGTATGTTATTAATCATAAATTTCAGATCAGATGGTCTTTACTCATTTCTTCCATCACTTTCTTCACGAGTGGCATTACGCTTATTTTTTCATATTCTTTTTTAAAATTAGATCACAGCGATTTAATGTTAAAATCCTATTTCGCCATTGGGCTTTCAATTAGCCTCTGCCTTTCACTCGTTACATTCTTTATGTCTCTTATGATCACTCATCGTGTGGCCGGACCTGTCTATGCTGTTCAGAGACAAATTAAATTTATGCTTAAGGGCGAATTTAAACAATTTAAGCTCAGAAACAATGACGAGTTTAAAGAGCTAGAGAGAACAGTAAATTTGCTTCAAGAAGAATATCATATTCTTCATACAATCTCTCATAAAGAAGAAATTGATAATGTTGTAGATATTACGAAAAAATCAAAAGACAAAGCAGCTTAGACTCATTTTTCTTTCACCCAAATAAAACCTCTAAATTCACCTAACTTAAAACCTACTGCCTTATCATTTGGATAAATTTCTTTAATTTTTTGACTGATATTTTCACTAATTGTCTCTCCATGACAAAGAAGACATTTCGCCTCTACATAAAGTGGCTCTAAGTAAACTCTTTTTGAATTCTCAAGCTGATGGATAATAAATTTTTTTGAAGTTTCACCCATCTTCTTTCCTTCAAATTCTTTAAGATAGTTCTCGGCCCATGCCTGCGGCGCATTCCCTGGATTTCTAATTTTATGCGAGGTCCTTCCAAATTCATATTTATCAACTCTATCCTTTGCAGCACTCTTCGCAATTGGTCTGACGTTAGCGTGACAGTACGGAATCGCCTCAACAGGGCCATCCTTTGCAATTTTCTCAGATAAATTTTTTATAAGAGACATTTTTAAATCTCTTACAAGTGCTTTTGCATCTGATTCAAAATTATCAGTTTGAGCAAAGGAAACATTCAAAAATAAAATAATCAAAATAAAAAATTTCATCTCAACTCCTATGCTTTTTAAATTCAACTATACATCGTTTCCAGTGAAAAGTTTTTCACAGTTTTGACGATAATAAATGGCACTCTGATGTGAACATCAAAAATATTGAGTAAAACAATAGCTTTTGTAGACTTGTTTTTAAGTACTTACTCAGTTCTCTCTTTCTAATCTATAATTCTTGAGTTTTGTACTGCATATCTCTTTTTTAGGAGGAGTCATGAAGTCCTTTAGTTACAGATCAGTTTTATTTGCCTTCTTTTTGATGTTTATTTCTTTAAATGATTCAGATGCCGGAGTGACTTGTGCCAATCCCAACGCTGGTTACAACGTCTCAAGCTCAAGTTCAAATAATGTCCCTATAAATCAATGCTACACAAACACTGTTGGCGAATGCCTCTACAATACTGCGAATCCCGCACTCGCAAATGGTGGACCATGGAATACAGGATGCCCAGCATCTGTTGCCGGTTCAGATTGTTGCAGATGGAAAAGACCTGCAATAAGTCAAAGCGGAGAATGCTGTAAAGCAAAGCCCAATGCAAACCCTGCCTATGATTGTTCTCAGCCGTTATTAAATTTTGGAAATCCCCCTCACCCACAAGGACATCCTCAAGGGCAGGTTGGTGCCTTTAATCGATGCGTACAAGTTAATAATGGTGCCTCATGCCAGTGGAACTCAGGAAATAGAGACAAATGTTGCGCACCGGGAATTCCAGGATGTGGAGGAGCAGATAATTCATGCCCACCTCCTGCTGTCTCTATCGCCTCACCTTTCCAGCAGATTGCCACAAACCCGGCCTATGCTGAGCTTTATAGAAAGTGTAAACAAGAAGCTGCTCTTTCAGGAAATCCGCAATCCTATAAATGTTGCGTAACAATTCCAAAAGATCCTTGTAAAGAGAGAGGTCTCGAGAGCGTAAATCCAGCAGCTCTAGGCATTCAGGGTGGGTATCTATGCTGTAATTCATCCAAACCAAGAGAAGACATGATGAGCGGAAAAAAAGTTTGTTGTGAAGTAATTAAGAATTAATAAGATCCATTAAATCGAACTGCGAAGTTGTGCATGATCAACTTCGTAGTTCATTTTTCTTTACCTAGAACAATCCAAGCGCCAATAGAACCAATTATCTGACTACCAACAAAGGGAAGTAAATGGTGATATGACATTCCCCCAAAAGTATTAGTGAACACTCTCGCAAAAGTCACAGCAGGATTTGCAAAAGACGTTGAAGAAGTAAACCAATAAGCTGAAGTAATGTAAGCGGCAACTGTTAAAGGTGCGAACTCCCCATGTTTTTTTCCAGCGAGTCCTACTACACAGATGAGTCCAAAAGTTGCGATGATTTCTGAAAACCATAAATTCATTCCAGAGCGCTCAACTGTGGAAACAACAAAAATTGGAAGATCAAACATGAGATGAGTAATGAGAACGCCTAGATAGGCCCCAATGATCTGCGCGAGCGCATAATAAAACGCCTCCTTCCTCGCCAGATTCCCCCAAAGGACTTCAATCAAGCTAACAACAGGATTCAAATGAGCGCTTGAGATTGGGCCCAAGCACTGAATAAGTACAAAGAGGCCCGCCCCAGTTGCAAGAGAATTTGCTAAAAGTGCAAGACCATTTTGCTGTGGGAATAGATTCTGGCCCATGACCCCTGAACCGAGGACAATCATGACCAAGAAAGCTGTTCCAAGAAATTCTGCAATTAACTTTTTATTCAAACTTCTACCTCAAAGTCTCGCCATATCTATCACAAAACGATAGCGGACATCACTCTTTAGCACTCTCTCAAAAGCGACATTCACCTGATCTGGAGCAATTACTTCAATTTCAGGAGAGATTTTATGTTGAGCACAGAAGTTTAACATTTCTTGAGTTTCTTTGATAGATCCAATTGCAGATCCTGAAAGGCTTCTTCTCATCAAGAGTAGTGGAAAGACATTAATAGAAAGAGGCTTCTCTGGTGCTCCTACATTTACCATAGAGCCATCAAGTTTTAATAAACTAAGAAGCGACATCATTTCAAGATCAGCCGAGGAGACAGTATTAATAATGAGATCAAAATAAAGTGCATTAGCAGTCACTTCGTCAGCGTTTTTAGTATTGATAAACTTATGAGCACCAAATTTAAATGCATCTTCACGTTTTTTATCAGAATGACTGATGACTGTAACTTCAGCTCCCAGGGCAACTGCAATTTTTGTCGCCATATGGCCCAGACCACCTAGCCCAAGCACTCCAACTTTTGTTCCTGGCCCCGCTTTCCAGTGCTTCAGTGGAGAATAGGTCGTGATCCCTGCACAAAGTAAGGGAGCAGCTTTATCAAGTGGAAGTCCATCAGGAATTCGAAGAACAAAATCTTCATTTGTCACAATCACATTTGAATATCCACCTTGAGTGATCCCACTTCCGTCTTTTTCAGGGGCGCTATAGGTCAGAGTACTTCCTGGAATGCAGTAGTTCTCAAGCTCTTGCTTACAATTGGTACACTCACGACAAGAATCGACCATACAGCCAACCCCTACTTGATCGCCAACTTTAAACTTCGTCACTTTTGATCCAACGGCACTCACGACTCCAGCAATCTCGTGCCCTGGAACCATGGGGTACATTGAGCCAAATTTCCACTCATCTTTTGTCATGTGAATATCAGAATGGCAGATTCCGCAAAATTTAATATCTATAACGACATCGTGCTCTTTAGGATCACGACGCTCAAAAGTATAGGGAACAAGGGGTGTTGTAGCAGAAAGAGCAGCATAACCTTTGGCCTTAATCAT
The DNA here is from genome assembly GCA_947461145.1 of Bacteriovoracaceae bacterium. Lineage (GTDB taxonomy): Bacteria > Bdellovibrionota > Bacteriovoracia > Bacteriovoracales > Bacteriovoracaceae > Peredibacter. The sequence continues at coordinate 1,023 of CANHJD010000153.1, read as the reverse complement.
AAATATACTCCTGTTAGGGTCTTCACTGACGATACAAAAAAGAATAAGATAAATTCCTAATATGTATATGCAATTTCTTGAGACCCTAACTGTTGGCCTACCATTTTGTGCCTTTAAAATAATGACTGGCGGTTTTTACGGCCAACGATGGTTAGTTGCGCTTGGTCTTATTGATGCGGTTATAAATTTGGCGAACATGATCGGCATCATTTTTTTTAAAAGAAGAATCTTAAATGCCTGCTTTCTCTCGCTTGCAATCAATTTTTTTAAGCGGCCAACAGCTGATACCAAAATTAAGTGGGAGGACTTAGGAAATTCCCTAGATGTCCTTCTTTCCTTTATTCTTGTTGCGATTATGATTGCTTACGGTAACTTAAGACTTTTACCTGAGACTCAATTACTATTTTGGAATATTTCCGTGGTCTTTAACGTCTTGGGTGCTGGTTTAGGCAGAATTACGGCATCCATCAGAAATCTCCCCTCCTAGAGCATTTGGTCTCAGATTTGCTTGTAAATCCTACATATTGCTTCAATCCATGAGGCGCGATAGAAGGATCTTATGAAAAAAATCATTTTAATAACTGTCGCCAATCTACTTACACTTAGTTTCTCAAAAGCAGACACTGACTTAAGTTCACTCATCGGCCGCTATGGTCACTATGATATTGTTGCCTACACTGGAAAATTTCTGGGCCCCTTAAAAATGCGCTCGCTCGTCATCAGTTATGGGATAACTGATTTCTATATTCAAGACAATGCACTTTGGACAAGAGATCGGTTTTGTTTTTCAGAATATGAATCGAATATACCTTTTAAAACCAGTGTCTCAGATGAATTCACCCAAGCAATCATTCCAGAACCAACAAAGCTTGAAGTCAGTGAACAAAATGGTCAGATTCAAATTTTTCGACCAGAGACACCAACACTTCTGGGCGTCGAACTCGCCTCTTACATGGATCCATTTCCTAAGGATCCAAATGACCCGGCCTATGTAGATGCTGATAAAGATGGAAAGCCTGGGGT
>CANHJD010000152.1 GCA_947461145.1 Bacteriovoracaceae bacterium | reverse complement strand
GTTGAATTTGTTAACAAGTTGCCTTTTTACGGTCGGGTCGCCTTAAATGCGAATGATGCAACAACTGTCTCTATTAAGTCGAGAATTAAGCGACCAGTTATCTGGTACGGAATTGAAGCAGATTTAAACGAGACTGATTACGTTGCAAAAAATGTTGTTATTAATGCAAGCGGGACAAGTTTTGACTTATATCACAAAGGTAAAAAGATCACGTTGATGAAAACTCCACTTTGGGGCAATCATAATGTTTCAAACGCTCTTGCGGCCATTTCCATTTCACACCAGGCAGAAATTGAGCTGGATGTGATTCAATCTGGTTTATTAAAGTTTCAGGGAGTTGGTCGAAGGCTTGAGAAGCTTTATGAGAAGAACCAATTTTTAGTGATTGATGATTATGGTCATCACCCAACAGAAATAAAGGCTACAATTTCTTCAATTCGTAGTGTTGATAAACGTCCTCTTTGTGTCGTTTTTGAGCCGCATCGATTTACACGCACTCAGAATTTTTGGCAAGAGTTTCAGGAATGTTTTGACGGTGCAGATGAACTATTCCTAACCCCCATTTATGCCGCCTCTGAACCCCCAATAGCTGGGGTTACAAGTGAAGCCCTTGTGAATGAAATGAAGCTAAAGGGAATTCACGTTAATTTTCTGCCTTCTCTGGGTGAAATGAAGAAACTTCTTCAAGAAAGAAAAGACAAGAATTACCTCTTTGTGACACTAGGTGCAGGTGCTATTTCAAAAAAAATTCGTGAGTTTATTAAAGATATCCAGACTTAGGATTTTGCCATCAAGTCCCGGCCATTCTGCCGGGACTTTTAGTGATGGATTGTGCGTAAGAATTTAACTTTTACACAATTGGTTTTCGTCTTTCTTCACAAATACTACCTGTTGTTTTTGGTAAAAATGGGAAAAAATTGTTACCAAGTGTGGTCGATTAAACATCAAAGAAATCAGGGAAATAGAAGTCTTCATCGGAATCTTCCTCTGAGTTTTGATCAGGATCCTCGTCATAGTAGTCGTCAGAATCTTCTCCCTCTTCATCACTTACGCATTCATCCAAATCGTCTAGGTCCATATCTCCATTGTCTTTTCCAAATTTTGCTTCTGATTCAAGTCCTTTTCTGAAACAGGTATAGAGATCGTTGGCAGATGGGTCGATAAGTGGGCAAGGGTTTGAGACGACTATTCTTGACTTAGCGCTAATCTCTGTAGGTGTTAAAATCGATGATAGGTCAATTTTTTTAAAAAGATCAGCTATTCGAATAACGGCGAGCATGTCTGAGGATGAATCTGGCATAATGGCATGCGGACCTCTGATTTTAAACTCTGTAGAGTCTGAAGAAGAATATTTAAAGGGGATACCATTGACTCTACCTCTTAGAAAAATACTTTTTCCTAAAAGCTCGGCTGGGGCTTCTAGAGGAAGTTGTTCCGCTCGATGGAGTTCCATCTTTACTTTTCTAATACCCTTTGAAGGTAAAATTACATCGCCAAAAGACTCTGGGTTGTCTGACAAAAGATCGACTACAAAAGGACCACTCAGCTTCACTTCACCTTCGTTTCTGGTATTTGTGCTAATCTCCTGCGAATCAAATTGAATTTTTTTAATTACCATCCAAGCATCTACTAAACTTACAGCTTGGCCATTTACATCAAAGAGTTGGGGTGGGGTTAGTGCATAAGCAGAAGGAATGATTGCAGTGAAAAGTGGGTGAATTTTTGTTTGTGCAACGGTGTCTTGACCTGAACCTGTGAGCGTAAAGGTCGTATTCACTGGAGCAGAGGAGTTTAATGAATCCAATAAGTTTTGAGCATTTTGTGGGTTACAAGAGGTCAATAAAGTCGACACAGAAAGAGAAGTTACAAGAGATGTAAGCGAATTTTTCATGATGAGTCCTTTCAGAACAAAAAATTTAAGCTTAATCCAACAGACGTGCAACCTTCAGCTTTGCAAAGTGGAATTCATGATTTCACTTTACTGGGTGAAATCTTACTTGGAATCACAAATTGAATTTCGGAAAAATCTATGTTGCCAACAAAAGCGAGAAGTTATTGTGCACTTGTGATTAAGAAAATCTTTACTAAAAAAAATAAAAGACTCAATTTTTTGGCAGCTTACTTTTTAAATTATTAAAAAGACGTATAAAAGTTATATCTGATCGATTTAGTATGTGACGGTTAAAAATGCCTTATCGAGATTCAAGGCTTAAAACGATAAGATATTAACAACAGCAGGTGGTAATTCGATGAGGTTATTTATTCTTCTCACTGTTCTATTCCTTTTTCTAGGCCACTCCTCTGCATCTGAATTTTTCCCAGAAGATCAAGACCTTCAAGGTGTTGCCGAGTTATTAAAAGTAAACTTAGAAAACGAAACTAATTTTCAAGAATTTTCAAATTTATCATGCACCTCCATATCGGAAAGACGACCTTGGTCTAATCTTGCTGATGATTTAAATTTTGAAATTAATGGACAAGACTGTGTTGGGGTTAATCCCAAAAGTGTTCGAAAAAAAATCTCTCAGGCTTACCGTGATGAAAACTGGAAAGTTGAATCAAAAAAAATGTATGAAGAATTAAAAAATGAAAAAAATTATCACCAGTTTAGAAATTGCAAATTTGTGAAAAGAAATATTGAAAGAGACAGTAAGGCTTGCGTTCCCTCCGCGAAGGATGTTTTTAGTCAATCCCTCCTACCATCTGAGAGATGTCAAAAAATTTCTGGACGTATGGGCTATGTGGGAATTGTCTATCTTCCCTATAGATACACTCTGTGCCCATCTGATGACGGGAAGATGGAGTTGAGTATCAAAATTTTCTTCAAAAAAGAAATCAAAAAAAATAAGCAGGATGATCTTAAGCTTCAGTATTACTATGGTGCTAATATGAACGCCTCACTACAGACCAGGCTCGATGAGGCAGCTACAGTATGGAATAAATCAAATCCAATGGGTTCTGCGATGAGGTTTAAATTTATCCAGGTATTTAAAGCTGAAGAAGCAGATTTTCAGGTCGATTTAAATTATGGATTAACCCGAGGACCTTATTGCAGGCAGTGGTCAAACACTTGGGGGGGAGACACCATGGCGCATGAAATTGGGCATATGATGGGTCTAGATGATGAATATAACCAGGTGGTGGGCTCTGTTATGCCGCTTTATCATATGACCTATGCCGAGTCATATTGTGATCCAGAGAGTATTATGTGCGACGATGCAACTGGAGCGCCTCAAAAGTATCACTATTACATGATCATGAGGCGATTTTTATGTCAGCCAAAGAATATTTAGTTTCTTATCTTTGAATCTCTTTTTCTTTTCTCATGAGAGTGCTAGTTTTTAATTATGAGTGATCTTCTAAAAGAATTAATGAGTCTTGATGATTGTACCTTTCATCAGAACTGTGATCTGACAAGCTTCACTACCTTTAAGTTGAAGTCTGTTGGGGATTTGATCGAAGTTCATTCAGTATCTGCTCTTCAAAACCTCCTGCCGAAGCTTAATAAATTTCATAAAAATTTTCTTGTTGTTGGCTGGGGGGCAAATCAAATACTGCCAGCACAATGTGATGAGCTTGTTATTCATCTTGATTTCTCATTTGATAAAAAATATCTCGAAGAAAAAAAAGATGAATACATTCTTCCTGCCTCGCTTGGGATCAATCATCTTACTGCTCATGCAGTGACATTTGGTTTAAAAGGTTGGGAAGTTTTTACGGGTATTCCTGCTTCTCTAGGGGGTGCCATCTTTATGAATGCGGGAACTAATCTTGGTGAGATTGGATCTTTAATTAAAAAAGTTATGTTAGTGACTCCAGAGGGTAAAATACGTGAAGAACTAATAACCCATGAAAGTTTTTCTTACCGTAAAAATCACTTTGTCCGGCCTGGAGAGATAATTATTGGGGCGGTGATGATTCATCATGGAGTGGATGAAAAAATCTCGCAAAAAATTAAAGATTATTTGCAGTACAGAAAAATCAGCCAACCACTTACGACAAAAAACTGTGGCTGTGTTTTTAAAAATCCAATGAAGGAATTTCCTGCAGGGAAGTTGATTGATTTACTCCAGCTTAAAGGGGTCCAATCTGGAGATTTGAAGATAAGTCCTAAACATGGAAACTTTATGGAAAACTCTGGGAAAGCGAATTGGGATCAATTCAAGGCCCTCGTAGATCTTATAAATTTTGAAATGGATCACTTCTATGGATTAGAGTTTGAATTGGAAGTAAAAATACCCTATCATTAATTCATGAGGTCAATACTTTTAGTATCAATATTAAGCTTAATACCAGTAGTTGCATTGGCCGGGGTTCCAAATTCTTTTTCACAAAAGAATGTTAATTACAAAACATTTATAGGGGAATGCCCCTCAAAATCCTCAGCAAACTTCGCTCTAATAGTCATGCGCGAGTTTGAAAAAAAGCACTCCCTCAAAGATGTTAAAGAAAAAATTCTCAAGGAAAAATTAGAAGAGAAGCATTTTTTATCTGATTATCGCATTAGCTATAATCCAGTAATTAGAACTCTTCGTTTAAAGTTAGATTGTCCGGAACCCTTAATGAAGGTCCAGGTTTACAAAAAAAATGGCGAGGAACACTACTCTGCCATCCTTGGTGACAACGCCAAAATGTACGATCCGGCCTATGAAAACTTAATGAAGGTTGAAAAAAAATTAAAGCACACACTTCCTCAGCTTGCTATATCAATGGAACAGCTTGAAGGTAGTGCCCCTACGGATTTGGCGCGTTTTATTAAGCTCATGGATAAAGAGTTAAGACAGCAAATTGCTGAGGTTATTTTTAGCAAAAACAATGATATAACAATCGTGTTTGCTCTTGGCAGTAAGGCCACAAGTGTTTTCATGGGGGCGGACCTATGGGAAGAGAAATTACTCAAGCTTGCTAAAATTATTGGTTACGTTCAAAAAAATAAGCGTTATCCGACTAGTATCAACTTAGTGAATTCTAAAAAGGTTGTTGTCAAGTTTTCTGATAATATCTAGAATTTACTAGAGGCATGAAGCCTCAATATTTGAGAAGGGAATCTCTCATGAGTACCAAAAGTGTTATTGTCGCTTTGGATATCGGGACCACAAAAGTTTGTACCCTGATTGCCCAGAAAAATTCAAAAAATATTGAAATCCTTGGTGTGGGATCACATCCAAGTAACGGCCTTAAAAAAGGCTCGGTGGTAAACATTGAAAAAACTGTTGAATCAATACGAGCTTCAATCGAAGAAGCTAAACTCATGGCTGGAATCGAAGAACTTGAATCCGCGTCTGTTGG
>CANHJD010000151.1 GCA_947461145.1 Bacteriovoracaceae bacterium | reverse complement strand
TTTTATACGATGAGTAGTCAGTAATCGGTAACCAGACCCCTTCCGTGGTTTGCATTCATCCTCCTATGGATTAATCTTTATGATAGAGAATCCGATAGATAAGTGCAAAATCAAATATAAAGTTGAGCAATGAAGTCAGTTGATTTAAATGAATTAAAAAATAAAAAGATAGCTCTCGTCCTTTCTGGTGGCGTGGTTAAAGCGGCTGCTTGGCACTTAGGTGTGACTCATGCCCTTGAGGAATTGGGATTTTATCTTAAATCGAATAAGAACTCATCCCTCGCTTCTCCAATTAACCAGCGAAGTCTTGAGATTGGTACCTATGTTGGTTCAAGTGCAGGGGCAATGATCTGTGTTTACCTGGCCAGTGGCTACACCCCTCAGGATGTTATTCAAGCTACTCTTGGGATTAAAGGTTCCAAAATTCGGGGAATCACTTATAAAGACATGTTCACAATTAAAAGACCTGATTTAAAATCACCTAAAACCGGGCTTTATCAACCCCTGGAAGGCTTTCCCACATTCTTTAAAAACATTGTTAAGCCCGTTGTTTCTTTACCCGGATTTTTCTCGACTGAAGGTGTGAGAAAATATTTAGTTGAAAATATAATTGAAAAAGATACTTTTGAAGATTTTTCACCAGATCTTTTCATTGTTGCGACTCAACTAGATCATTCGCGAAAAGTTATTTTTTCAAAGTATAATTATCCAAATCCTGGACACGATTCCACTTCCACTTACTATACAGGGACAAATGTCTCGCACGCGGCTGCCGCGAGTATGAGTGTCCCCCCTTTTTATTGTCCTTATCCCATTAAAAATCCCATCACACGGGAAGTTGATTATTATATCGATGGTGAAATACGAGAGACATTATCAACTCATGTTGCTGAAGATAATGGTTGTGATGTAATTATTAGCTCATGGACTCATACACCTTATCATTTTCATGACGAGGTTGGTTCACTTGTTAATTACGGTCTTCCTCCTATTGCTATTCAGTCTATTTATTTGATGATCCAGAAGAAAATTGTTGCCTCAAGGGCGGAGAGGGCCAAGGCGATAGATATAATGGACACTGTTAATGATTACATGAAGAAAGAAAAGTTTTCGCAGGCACACAGAAGAGAAATTATGGCAATTCTTCAACGAAAACTAAATATTAATCCGAAAGTTAAGCTTATTGATATTTATCCTGATCACCATGACTATAAGCTTTTTTTTGCAAATTCATTTTCTCTGAATTCGAAAGTCTCTGCTCATGCTGTGGAAGCTGGTTACAAAAGAACCATGCAGATTTTGAGTCCTAGATGATCTGGAAAAATCTTTTATTTCCATCCCTGATGCTTGTATTTTTTACGGCTTCTGATCCTCACTTTGGAAATGATCTTTCTTGGCAAAAAATCCCTAGTGAAGATTCGACTGATGTTAAAGAGCTCTCATGGATGTCCACCGATTCCTTTAAATCTTATCTACTTGATGATGAGAATAGAGTTTCAGACCAGTTCCCTGTTACGAATTTCTTTTACCCTAGCGTGAATTTTTGGTTTCTAATCTATACACAATTTGGATCAAACCATGTCGTCATACACGATAGAGACAATCTATCACTCATCTACAAAGTTTTAGACTTTTCTTCACTCCATAGAAAGGGACTATCAAAAAACACTGTCTTCGTACTTCAGAATAAAATCACACAAGAAAGATTAGATGAACTTCGCACACATTTATATTTTTTATCAGAAAATCCCTTTAGCCTTGGAAAAGAAGCAAAGAATGTTTATCGAATTCTAAAAGAAGCCAAAATACAAATACCCATTAAAAAGAGTGCTCGACGAGCGTTTTTTCAACGATTAAGGGCAAATATAAGAACTCAAACGGGTCAAAAGAATTTTATTAAAGATGGGATTGTACGTTCACTGCCTTACAAGCCATTTTTAAATGCATACTTTTCAAAAATGGGACTACCTAAAGAACTTTTAGCGATTCCATTTTTGGAATCTAGTTTTAATCCAAAGGCAGAATCAAAGGTTGGAGCCCTTGGAGCTTGGCAATTTATGCCACTAATTGCCAGCTACTATGTTCCTAAAAAATCTTTGCGTCCACCAATGGACTATAGATCAAACGTAGGCGTTATTTCAGTAGCTGCTGGCCACCTAATGAAAGAAAATTTCCAGCTTATGAAGTCCTGGGATCTTGCGGTCACGGCGTATAATTCGGGCACAAAACATCTGCTTAAAACTAAAAGGGAGCTCTCCCCTACAAAAAATAGAATTAATCTTGAAATGATCATTAAAAATAGTGATTCTAAACATTTTGGTTTTGCCTCAAAAAATTTTTATAGTGAATTTCTGGCACTAGTGCATGCACTGGCCTATGAAGAAGAACTATTTGATGAAATCCATAAGAATGATAGGCATAATGTTGATGATCATCTTGATCTTTATCTCAGTAAATGCCTTGTTAAGATTGAATCTGTCCTAACGAAGGATCAATTGGACGACATAAATTATCACAACCATCATCTTGGAACTACGACGACCTTCCCCAAGGCGACAATATTTGCCTCAAAAGAATCACTTCCTGGAAGTAAGTTCTTAAAGATTACTTTGGATTCAATGACAAAATCAAAGCCAAAAGAGTGGTCAAAATTTTTAGGAAATCAAAGCTGCTCTACGAGATAAGTATTTGGTGAACAGTAAGTGCTTAGATACTGATGTGACCCATTTGTATATTCAATTTTTATATTTATCTTTCCATCATCATAATGAGTTGAAGTAGAATGGCTCTCACCCACAATAATTAATTTTTTTGTTTTCTCACTGACACTGTCATAGAACTTTCCATCACTGTCGAGTGCTTGGGACTGGACCATTAGTGAAGCTCCAACTGATTCTGAAGCAACTTCAAAGTTTTGAATTTTCTCTTCAAGATTCACTTGGACTAGACACCTATTACCCAGCTTAGTCCCCTCAACTCCAGAGAGAATAAATCTCATAAAATTTTCAGATGGTACTGCTACGTTATTATTATCTCTAATACCGATAAAAATAGGTTCTTGCTGATGATTAAGCTCAACATATCTTCTGCCTGCAAGATTAGAAGATCCAAAATCAAGCTTATAGGTATTATTACTCATTTTTTTAGAAGTTCTATTTGTTGCAAAAACTCTTACACTCTCGGCACCAATTATCAGTGGCGAATTCTCTTTTGTAAGGAGATCCTCCTCATAAAGCTTTATTTTTTCATTCATCACGTCTTCATAATAATTTGCATCATATGTAAGTTCATTTTCATGTATGTGAACAATTTTTGTTACAACTTCTCTGTTGGCCTTATGATAAGAAACCATGGCATTTCCACTCTTAACACCAATAAAAAGTTGGTATCTAAAGTCTTCATTTTCTGTTTTCTTTAAATCACCGTTTAATTTGATGACATTTCCAAAAGGAACATCAAGCTTTGCGAGCTCCGTTTCATCATCAAGTTCAATAAGTAGGGAACCTATAGGTCCATTTCTTTCATAATCACTATTCAAATTATTTAATTTCTCTTCTTCAATTAGAGGGATCGAAATTGAACCAGTGCCTTCTTCAAGAATTATTTCAGAGGAAGTTGGGACATAGCCTCTTTTCAAGAACGTCACTGATCGAGTCATTTTACTCTGATTCAACTCAGCTTCTAATTTTACTTCCCCAGAGCCATAGTCCTCTAAACTCTCTGACAGGTCGTCCTGAAATTTTACTTCAAATCCACTCAGCTCTTCTATTTTGTCTAGATCAGTGCCGAGAGCATGAATACTCAAACTTACGGGATAACTTTCATCTAAAGGACGAATCTTCTTTGTTTCACCCATGAGTGCAGATGAGTAGTCATTTGACTCTTTTTTAAGATTCTTTTGGTTGCTTGAAGAAACTGCAGGGATTTTTTTGTTTTGAATATCCTTGTAGGCTTTCTTATAGTCAAACGCGACTATTTCTTCGACAGGTTGTGTATCAACTCCTACGAATTTTTTTTCTTGAGGTTCAACTCGTTGAGTAGTCGCCTTGGCCGGATAGTCAAAAAACTCAGGTTCAATTTCTTCATCATTTGTTTGCACAACCGTAGCAACTTCTTCTTTTGATTCATCAACTAATTCGGCTACAACTTCCTCGTCAATGTGAGGTACTTGATCTTTTTGTTCACTAATCTCTGTTTTTTCAGTTGAGGCCAATTTAGTTGAGACTTTATCCTCAACAGGATCGTTTTTTGATTCAATTAACTTTTCTACAACAATAACGTCTTTCTTTAGGTATTCATCATATAGAAGCGCCATGTTTACTGGGAGATCATTTTGTCCCGTTACAGGAGTCTCTTTTATTATTTCATGAAAAGGGAGTTCTATAAGTCCACCTACTCTCTGATCGGCTACTTGAACGATCTTTTTCCTACTAACAACTCTTACCCTTTTTGCTGTTCTAGCATCTTGGGCGATTTTTATTTCCGGAAATTCCATTTTGGGAGTTTCAATACTAGCGACATTAACAGCTGATTCTATTGAGCTATCTGTAAAGACCGATAAGTAACTTGTTGAAAGGCTGACGTTGATATTTGTATCTTTACAAAAGCGCACGACAACCGTACCCACAACGAGGTAACAAACTAGCGTGAAATAAGCAAACATCCGTGTCAGCATTAAAGACATAATTAGTATTATTTTATGCTTGAAACGAATAATTAGCACTCGGCAAGACCGTTCTATTTTGTTTTTTGCCTAATCATTGACGAAATTTTTAGATTTTTTACGACTACTCATAGATAGTCACAATTCTTTTGGTCCTATAGAACCAAAAAAAAGGCCTGCTTAAGCAGGCCTTTTTAATTACTTTAAATTTGCAAGTCTGAGTCGAAGTTCGGCGCGTTCTAATTTTCTGCGGAACTTTATTAGGTCCACATCACTTAGAGACTCTTTACCTGATAGTCGGTCAGTAGCTTTGGCCTTTGCAGCTTTTGCTCTTTCCATATCAATTTCTTCTGCCTTCTCAGATGTAAAAGAAAGAATCGTGACAGTATCTTTTAATACACGACAAAGTCCGGCAGTTACTGAGTAATGACGAGCCCCCATCGGTGTTTTAACGGTCATCAATCCAGTCCCAAGCTCAGTTAAGATATGAGTGTGATCAGGGAGAATATTAATCTCCCCTCTACAAGTTGGAATGACAATATCGTTACACTCAAGATCTTTTACAACAGCACCTTTTGGTGTGAAAAGATTGAGCTTAAAAGCTGACATAATTACTTCCCTTCAGAAAGCTTCTTCGCC
>CANHJD010000150.1 GCA_947461145.1 Bacteriovoracaceae bacterium | reverse complement strand
TATTTTTTTTGACAATCACCCGTATGAAAATTTGCACCAGCAGTATTTTTATGAAGAAATGTGGCTTCCATAATATCGATCTCGCCACTATAAGGCCATCCACAACCAGGCTCCATAGATTCCTCAGGCATAATCCAATGTGCAGGCCAAGAACCTGGGCCATGATTCAATTTAGCGCGAACTTCAAATCGACCATATCTTTGTGCGAAACCATTTGGATTGGTTGGTTCAAATTTTCTGGATTCAAGCCCACCACTTAATATAGGGCATTCGAATGAATAATTTTCATAATTAATTCTAGGATCAAAAAATTTATTCTTACAATTAATCCGAGTAAAGTTAGATTTCTCGGCGGAAAGAATAAGAAATCCATTTTCTACTTTGACTTGATTGGGATTGAAAGCGTTAATACCTGTTCCCTCTTTGGCGTCCCAATCCATGTAATTATAGTAATGATAAACATTCCAGTTACATTTATTTAGATTTTCTAATTGATTGCTAAACTCGGGGCAGTCACTTCTACTCCACCAATTCAGCATGCAGGTTGGAATTTTATTAAAACAAGTTGGATTTGCACCTTTGGCAATAGCCGTTTGTTTATCCTCAAACTGATCTTCGAAAGTTAGAAACCAACCGGCCTCACTATTATCAAAATCAATCCTACTTGTTTGCAAAAGGGTAGAGTCAATTTGACCAGATGGTAATTTAACAATCTTAGCATTTAGTTGATTTGAAACAGTAAGCTCAGATGCTCGTTTCGAGGGAGTTGATTTGCCACAACTTTGGAACAGGCAAAATATTAGGACTAATAAGGTTATTCCATTCATCCTTTGATTATAGTTGAGATTTAGAGAAATTCACGATGCGTTTAAAGGTCCTAAGTCTCAGGATTTACTTGGTAAAGTGGAGTGGAAAAAATTGCCTAGCTTAGATGCGTTAGTCTTAAAAGGTTATGATAAAATAACCAAAGGAGATGCAGCACATGCCATCATCTGAAATCGGTAAGACAATTATTCTAGAGACCAACCTTAAAGGGTATTTTTTTGAGGGACTCAATCGCCTGAACAAAAAATCTCTTTGTCCAGTTCCTGAATCTGCAATTTATTATTCTAGTGATGTTTTGGATAAGTTTGCTCTCTCTCAGGATTTTTTTGATTTCTCTGAAGGAAAGGTGAGAGAAAAGATCTTAGGTCTAAAACTACTGGAAGCTTCACAATTAAATCGAGAAGAGCAGAGGAAGGTTTATAAGGAAGTTGCAGACATGTCTCTAATTGTCTGTGGTTATTTTTCAGAATCAACTCATAAAAAATTAGTCGATGCCCAGTACTACTCTCAGCTTGGTAAAATGGCTTACTCACAATTAAACTCACTTGCTCCACATTTCCTGGATATCCCAAGTTTTTACAATATGTTTGCAACTTGTTTCGAGTCAATCACAACACTTATGAACCTACTAGCTAGCCAAAGTAAAACTGGGGCCGATAGTCATCTTATATTTAAAAAAGTATTGAATGATGAGTTCGTGTCTGAAAAAGAAATGTTGGTGAGTGGAATTATTAATCCACCCACCAGAAAAGTTTCTTAGAGTCTTCCAGCTTTAATGATGTTCCATTTACTGCCGAAAAAGGATTTCAGGAATTTCTGAAATTCGTCGTAACTTGCCGAACGAATGAGATCATTATTTTGATGAGAAAAATCTAGTCCAAGATGGTGCAGGACGGGGATTGAATAAAACTGAGCATAATCTTCATTGGTCTGGATTCCTAAAAGATTTTGTCCATCAATCATGGTTTTAATTCTTTCAAACTCTTCACGAGTGAGACCATCTGTCTTAATTCGATTGATAATTTTCATGATGGCCTCTATCGCCGCTTCTGTCTTGTCATGTCCTGAACCGATATATATGGCCCAACAACCAGCTTCTAGCGCCGACACGTGAACGGGAGAGACTGAATAACATAGTCCCTGTCGATCTCTCACTTCCACAAAGAGATCTGAGCTCTGACCAGATAGGTGAGTTGAAACCATTTTTAAGAACAAGTCTTCTTTTTGGGTAATATTGTAGGCGGGGGCGCCAATAATAATGTGAGTTTGCTCACGATTAAATTCCAAGTGATCCTGCTTACCTGTAAGTGGCTTGATCTTACTTTTTAACTTCTTCGCAGATTTTCTTGGAGCAAGAGGCTTTACCATCTCTTTCATGAGTTGAAGAACTACAGAAAGATCTTGGTCTCCACAATACGTCAGAACTAATTCAGTATTCTTTAAGTGAGAAGAGTGTATTTTCTTTAGACCTGTTGGAGAAAATGTTCTTAGAGTTTCTGGAGTTCCCGCTAAATCCAGAGAATAAGAATGTTGATTAAAGACTAATTTATAAAAGTTCTTGAAGGCCTGCTTCATCGGATCTTCTTTCTGATTATCTAGCGCCCTTAAAATAACTTTTCTCTCATGATCGAAAAACTTTTTTGGAAGCTCAGGTGAGAAGAAAGTCCCGAAAAAATGTTGTGAGAGACGATCAAAATCTTTACTCTGGCCATGCATTGTCAGACCGTAAGCATTTTTTCCAGAAAAACCATTTAAGGAAGATGAATAGGATTCAAGCTCCTGCTTCAGTTTTTCATACTTCATTCCCTGATAGCCATAAGTGACAAGACGACTTAAGAGATGATGCTGGCCTGCCGTTTTAATAGTCTCAGCAGACTGACCACCTTTGAGGTAGGCATGCATGACAAACGTAGGAGTTAATTTATTCTGTCGATAAATAAGTTTAATTCCTGGCTTTAGTTCTATCTGCTGAACAGCACTGTCATGAGAGGAGGTTATTTGCTTGAGGGCCTGTGTTTTAGGCTTGATTTTAGCAGCAGAGGATTTGAGTTTAACTTGCCATGATTTGACTTCTTTTTCTAGCTTATCGAGTTTCGATCCCTTAGGTGCCTGCAGGGTAAAGTGAGTTGATTTTTGTAAAATTTCGACAAGAGCGTCCCACACTTCTTCAGGAGTTGTTCTTCTGATCTTTTCAATAAAGTCATCTTCACAAAAGATATTTCCTGATTGAGCAAAACCGTGACCCAAGCTGAAAGCAAATGATTCTATTGATTCACGTTCATAAATTTTTGATGAGATGTACTGATTTTTAATTTTAGTAAGCTCTTCAGGTTTGAAGCCCTTTTGAACGGCTTCCATTAATGTTGCCATGAATGACTTTGCCACTTTTGCCAGGTTTTCGGTTGGGAAATTCATCTTAATCATGTGTGTCCCACCATCTGCAAAATACATCGTGGAGCCAGCGATACCATTACAAAGAGAAGTCTTTGCAACAAGTGCCTGATAAAATCTTGAAGTCTCTCCATGGGCCAGACAGTTAATGGCCAAGTCTTGGGCCGCAGCTTTTTCGTGTGAATATTCTGGAGAATCTACACAGATCGTGAGTGTTGCTTGTCTAATGTCTTTTTCGTGAACATTGATAGTTGGTTTTTCTTGAAGGCGAAATTGACCAAATTCTGATTTATCCCCTTTCGGTAAAATAAAGGAGCTGATTTTCTCCTCAAGAGCTTGCCTATCTTTTAAATCCCCAGCGACTACGAGAAGAGCATTCTCAAGGTTATAAAAACTTTCTCTAAAATCTCTAATTTGCTTAGAAGAAAAATTGAGAATGGTGTCTTCACGACCAAGGATAGGATGAGCATAGCCGCCATCAAAAGCTGTTTTTTGAAGTTGAATGAAATTAAATTGCGACGGATTATCCATGGCCCTACGGTACTCTTCGAAAACAACTTGTCTTTCTGCTGGAATATCCTCTTCACTAAAAAGGGGATTTGCCACCATGTCGAGAAGGATATCTACTGACTTATCAAGAAAGATGCTAGGAGTGTTGATGTAGTAGCATGTGTAATCAAAGGAAGTGAAAGCATTTACTTCTCCGCCATAGGACTCAATATCGTGAGCGAGCTTGGGACCAGGGTGCGAGGGAGTTCCTTTGAAGAACATGTGTTCAAGAAAATGCGCAATTCCTTCATTATCTGTTTTTTCTAGCGCCGATCCTGCTCTGAACCACATCTGAACTGTGCCTGCACTACAACCTGGAGAGTTGATAAAGAGGGTGTTGAGTTTATTACTTAGTTGGACTTGTTCAATTTTCATAGCTTCCTTATTTGAGTCAATCTCAGTAGAGTCTATTATCCCTGCAGACTCGATTTTTTTGAAGGAATTTCTACCCAATGACTCAGGTGTCCAGTCTTTATTTGCATGTCCCATTCTGTAAGCACCTGTGCAATTACTGTGATTTTTATAAAAAGCAATATGATCCAGCTTCTAGTCAGATTGAGGATTTTCATCGGTTTTTAAATTTGAGTTGGGAGCGTCACGAATTATTGCTGAGTCAAAATTCATTCAAATGGGCCCCGCTTGAAACTCTTTACCTTGGTGGAGGAACTCCCTCATTATGGGGAATTCAAGGATCAGAGTATTTAGGTCAGTGGTTAACTGATCGGCTCATTTCCAGTTTAAATTGCGAATTTACCATGGAGATTGATCCTGGTACATGGTCACCAGAGATGATTGAGTCTTGGAAGAGCAAAGGATTGAATCGAATATCCATCGGAACGCAAACTCTTGATCCGAATTTTATTGAGATTATGGACCGCTCGCATACCTTACATGAAAGCTATGAGCTTTTAGAATACTGTCAGAAAAATAATTGGAACTATTCCCTCGATTTTCTTCTTGGCCTTCCCTACTCAAGAGAAAAAAAAAGAAATATCCAGAAGGAGCTAGACTCCCTTCTCGTTTATGGGCCTAAACATATAAGTCTCTACATTTTGAATGCTCGATCAAAGTATCCACATGCTCAGGCGCTGCCGGATGATGAATTTATTCGCGAAGAGTATTTGTTTGTTAGCGAGTATTTAAGAGCGAAGGGATTCATTCATTATGAAGTTTCAAATTTTGCCCTCCCGGGTTATGAGTCAAAACATAATCTTAAATACTGGAAGTCTGAGGCCGTTGCTGCCTTAGGGCCAACAGGAACTGGGTATTTGCCCAAATCAGCAACGGAAGCCTTGAGATATAAGTGGAAAGTCTCTCAAGCTGATGTTGAGCTGGAGAGTCTAGGATCGGAAGAAGTTCTGCTAGAGCATATTTATCTCTCACTTAGAACAAATATGGGTTGGAAGCCGCTGCAGGTTAGTCAAAAACTTCTTACTGTTTTTCAAAATTGGGAAGCTTTGAATTATGGATCTTTTTCAGGCGAGATTATGCAGCTAAACTCACTCGGTTTTGTGATGCTGGATTCTTTGATGGATGACTTATTTCGGGCGGGAATCTAAGAAGAAAACTAGAGGAATGACCG
>CANHJD010000149.1 GCA_947461145.1 Bacteriovoracaceae bacterium | reverse complement strand
TTTGATAAAAAGCTTCAAAAGTTATCTGAAGGTTCGATTCCTTCCTCTCCGCTTTGAGAGAAACAAACACATTCAAGGAGCCTTATGGCGTCTCACAATCCTTATTCATCCTTTTTAGAAAAAGTTGAAAAACCTGCTCGCTATATTGGCGGTGAACATTTTGTAGTTCGTAAAAATTGGGATGAAACCATTTCTCGAGTCGCACTCTGCTTTCCTGATACTTATGAAATTGGCATGAGTCATTTAGGAATGAAAATTCTTTACGATGAAATTAATCAACATCCAAGTATGCTTGCTGAAAGATGCTTCGCTCCTTGGGTTGATATGGAAAAGGAGATTCGCGCGAGGGGATTAAATTTAGTTTCTCTTGAAAATTTTAAAGCCCTCAAAGATTTTCATATCGTTGGTTTCTCTCTCCAGTATGAGATGAGCTATACCAATATTTTAAATATGCTCGACTTGGGTGGTATTAGTTTATGGACTAAAGATCGTAAAGAAGATGAGCCGTTTATCATTTGCGGTGGCCCGTGTGCCACTCATCCAGAGCCTCTCGCTCCCTTCATGGATTTTGTGGTTATTGGGGATGGTGAAAAACTTTTTTCTCGCATCACACATTTTATTGGGGAAGCAAGGGCCCAGGGACTTAAAAGAGATGCGATTCTTTTTGAGTTAGCAAAATGGAAAGGAATTTACGTTCCAAAGTTTTATGATACGACAATTGATCCAATGACTCAGATGGAAGTCGTGACTGGGCCTAAAGCTGAATTTGAAGGAATACTTCCAGCTCGCATTCAGCGCTTTTTTGTGGATAACCTTGCTAATTATCCGTTCCCAACGAAATCACCAATCCCACATATGACGGCCATTTTTGATCGCTTCTCTGTTGAGCTGGCCCGAGGTTGCACAGAAGGTTGTCGCTTCTGTCAGGCAGGGATGATTTATCGTCCTGTGCGCGAGAGGAATCCTGAGAATGTCGTTAAAATGATGATGGATGGATTAAAAAATGGTGGCTTTGATGAAGCCTCATTAACTTGTCTTTCAACCGCCGATTATTCAGCAGTCACTCCACTAGTTGTTGAACTTTTGGATAAACTTCATAAAGAAAATGCGACACTAGGAATTTCTTCACTGCGCGCTTATGGTCTTGATGAGAAAATTTTAGATAAATTGGCCGAAGTAAAAAACACGTCCCTGACTTTTGCTCCAGAGGCCGGATCACAACGCATGCGTGATGTGATTAATAAGAATATTTCAGAGGAAGATCTTTTAAAAACGGCAGAAAATGTTTTCTCGCGTGGTTGGACAAAAATGAAGCTCTACTTCATGATCGGTCTTCCTACGGAAGAAGATGAAGACGTCATTGCCATCATGGAGACAGCTGGCAAGGCCCGCAAAAAAGCATCAGATTGTGGAGTCAGGAATCCTACAGTTACTGTTTCAGTTTCCTCTTTTGTGCCAAAACCTCATACACCTTTTCAATGGGCCAGCATGATTACGCTGCCTGAAATTGAGCGCAAACAGAATCTTCTTAAAGACTATGCAGAAAGATATCGCTTAAATTTCCGCAAACACTTCTCAAAAATTTCTCATCTCGAGGGAATTGTTGCTCGGGGAGACAGACGTGTGGCCAATATCATTTACAATGCCTGGAGCCAGGGGGCACGTTTTGATGGGTGGGATGAAACATTTAATTATAACCTATGGGTAAAATGTGTTGAAGAATCTGGGATTAACACAGAGGCTTTCCTAGGCACCATCCCAATGAATGGAAAACTTGCTTGGGATCATATTGATGTTGGTCTTACAGAAAGATTTCTTGAAATTGAGTGGAAGAAGGCGACTCACAATAGGCTTTCCCCTCCTTGTGGAAAAGTCTACGGGATGATTGTTCACCATTCAAATCTTGAAAGTCTTGAGAAAACATTTGATATCGATAAGAAAAAACTTGTCTGCTACCACTGTGGAGTCGCTTGTGATCTCAAGGGAATGGTTGAGGAGCGAAGAGACTTTTTGGGTGGAATGAAGGCGATTAAAGATGAGCCTTATGTTAGACCTGAAGTGCTGAAAAAAGATATTGTTGAGCTTCGTGAAAAAAGAAATCAAGCTGTTGGTTATAAATATCGCATTGAATTTTCTAAGATTGGCCCAATCACTTTTATCTCTCATCTAGATTTGCAGAAAGTGATGGCGCGAATTTTTAAACGTGCGGCCCTCGAAACTCTTCATTCTGAAGGTTACAATATTAGACCTCTTCTTTCTTTTGGGCCGGCCTTAACTTTAGGTATCAGCTCCTTAACAGAATACTTTGATGTCCGTGTTCCTCAAGAATGGAATCAATTCGAGGAAATTCTCGCCGTTCTTCAAGCTCACTCAGAGCCAGGAATTCTTTTTAAAAAGATTTCTGTGATTAATAGCAAAACACCGTCAATTCAGGACTCTGCAAAAGCTTTTAAATATTTCATCCCAGTGAAAAATCCAGAGGCCTTGAATGGTGTTGTGGAAAAATTAAATTCACAAGAATCGATTCTCATTCAGTCATTTTCCAAAAAAGACGATGTCTTCGTGAGCAAAGATATTCGCCCGATGATTTTAAATCTCGATTCTGGAAAGCTTGACCTCAATGAGAAAATCCTTGAAACAATTGATGAGGTTTCCCCTTGTCGTATGCCGGGTATTTTTGTCACGGCCTCTGTAAAACAGGGAACAAGCATCAGGCCTTCAGAGCTTATCGATGTCCTTACCAACCATGGTTTGACAGTCGAGCGCCCGATCAAAGTTGCTATTGAACTAAATGAATTAGCTTAAAAACAAGTGAAGTGGTGTAATTTTTACACCACTTCACAGCCTCTATCTCATTGGATTCAAATATAATCTGACAAACTTTCATGCCCACCTTGTCACTCGGTTCTAAGTTAGTGATAACAAGAGACGATTTCTCAACAAAGGATGGATTTCCATGTTGTCTCAAAAGGCATTAACTGTTCTGGCGTTATCAATTTCTTTTACCGCTCTGGCGCGAGTTCAAGTTATTCCAAAAGCGGAACTTGATCTTAAATCCATCTCCGCGAATACCTCTAAATTTGTTTTAAAAAATGCGAAAGGCACACATTTAGATTCATCACTTTTAAGCTTTACTCCTGAAAACTGGTTCAATCTTTCACCCAAAGATGGTGCTGAAGGGATGAGAACTGAAGAGAGTTATGTGACTTTTGGTCAGCCAGAAGTGGAAGACATAATTGTTGCTGTCATAGACTCAGGTGTTGATGTGAATCATGAAGATTTACAAGGCAAAATTTGGATTAATTCCAATGAAATTGAAAACAATGGAATTGATGACGATAAGAATGGTTATATTGATGATGTGTTTGGTTGGAATTTTATTGGTGGCAAAAATGGTATGGCCCAAATTGAAAAAGACGAGACAGTTGGAAATGGAATTCGTCTCATAAAAGGCAATCCTGATTTTCAAGTGGATCAAGATACACTTGAAGTCACAAGAGAGCTTGTGAGAATGAAAAAGCTTAAAAACCAAGTGGAAGATCTTGGCGAGAGTCTTTCTAAAGAACAAGCCTCATATTTAGCATCACTTCAAAAAATCGTGTCTGAAGCCGTTGAAAATGCAAAAAAAATTGTTGAGAATTATTCAAAGCGCCTTGAGGTTTATAAAAGAAGTGAAACAATTCTCAAAGCTGCTGGCATTTCTGATATTTCATTAGAATCTGTTCGTGCCCTAGAGTCCACCGATCCTGAAGTGATTAAGGCCAAAGCTGATATGTTGGCCTTACTTTCAAATGGGATCGATTTAGCACGAATTGAAAGAATTTTGGCTTCTTATTCTGATCAGCTGAAGTATTTTTATAATGAGAATTTTAATGCTCGAAAAATTGTCGGAGATAATTATTTTAATTCTACTCAAAAAGATTACGGAAATAACGACGTCATCGGACCTGATTCCTCTCATGGAACACATGTGTCAGGAATTATTGCAGCGACAAGAGAAAATAACCTAGGCATTAAAGGTGTGGCGACAAAAGTTAGAATTATGGCCGTAAGAGTTGTTCCAAACGGAGATGAGCGGGACAAGGATGTGGCCAATGGCATTCGCTACGCTGTTGATAATGGGGCAAAAATTATTAATATGAGTTTTGGGAAAGCATTTTCGCCTTTTAAAAAGGTCGTAGATGACGCTGTTAAATATGCAGAAAGTAAAGGTGTGTTACTTGTCCATGCCGCTGGAAATTCCAATCAGAACAATGATCTTTCATCAAACTTTCCTAATAGATTCAGCAAATCTGACAATTTAGAATTTACAAATTGGCTTGAAATAGGAGCTTCATCATTTGAAAAGGGATTAAATCTTCCAGCTGATTTTTCTAATTACGGAAAAAAGAGTGTTGATTTTTTTGCTCCTGGAGTTGATATCTTATCCACCACTCCAGAGAATTCTTATGACACTTATTCAGGCACTTCAATGGCGTCTCCTGCAGCAGCTGGAGCAGCAGCCCTTATTCTTTCTCACAATACAGCTCTTAGTTATTCGGAGTTAAAGTCTCTAATGATTGATACTTCTAGACGATATCCAAACCTAAAAGTTAATTTGCCTGGGACTGAAACTCCGGTTCTTTTCAGTACACTATCACGTACCGGAACTGTCGTTGATGCCTTTGAGGCCATTCAAGCGAGTAAATAATTCATCTCTTTCTAACAACTTAGAATCTCATCTGGGATTCTAAGTTGTTGAATTCGATCTTCATTTCCTAAAACACCGATAAATACTGACTATGAGAGTTTTACTCTTGTTGGTCCTAATTTCTTTCATTTCTTGCGCTTCAGATCCTCAGAGGCATATCTCGTCTATTGAACCGATTGTGGAAGGGAAAATTGATCAGCGTTTAAGTGGAATAAGTTCATTTCCATCTGATCAGGAAAATCCATCGAGTTTATTATTTTACATGAATTTAAAAAACTCAAAAAATAAAGCGGTCGATATTGCACTTGGTGATCTTAAAGTGATTGAAGCGGGGAATATAATTGAGGCGAAGATCAGGCGTTTGTCGCTTGGACGCTATGAAGTGGAGATTTTTGAGAATATAGAAAATCTAAAAGAGTTGTCTTTTTCAGTACAAGATAAAATTCTTAAACATAAAGTGAAACCTGTTCACAGGCCTTCGAAGGGTAAATCTAAATTTGTGATTATCTCGAATAAAAATCATGAGCTTGTCGTTCAGTTATTTCTCCAGGATAAAAGGGGAAATTTTGTTGATCTGCAGTACTCCCCCGAAATCATGATAGAAGGGGCCGGAACCCTGAATGATCTAGTGATGGTTAAAAATGGGCTCTGGCAGTTTCGAGTGACATTCTCGGAGGATAACCACATTCTGTATTTTTCAGTCCGTGCCAACGGTGTTTACCTAGAAAGGCTGTTAAGATTTCAGCATTTAGAGAAATAATACCTACCCTGAGAGCGTTTGGTGGATTTTCCATTCTCATTTCGCTAAAATAGGCCCATTATCCAGAGGAAATAACTATGCGCACAAACTCACCT
>CANHJD010000148.1 GCA_947461145.1 Bacteriovoracaceae bacterium | reverse complement strand
TGAAAGTGAATCTTCAACTTGATTAAAATTCTTTGAGGCCTTTCCACACTTTAAAACACTTTGTGAGAACTCATCTTCTTCCCAGGCCAAAGTCACAAACTGCCAATTTCCAAATTCAAGATCTAGTCCCACCGCATTTTGATCTAAAATAAGGGCCCTCTGCTCATTTTTATCTTTGTTGATAGCATAAAGAATCACTCTTTCATTTTCTTCTGCCGTAAAAGATTTTGAAGAGATACTAAGTTTGGCATAAGTTTTCGGCTTCTCCTGAGAGCAGCCAATAAAAAGAAAAATAAGAGTTAGAATTAGGAGTTTATTCACAATAGGTCTTATCGGTTTTTTTTAATGATAAATGAGCTTTAAAAGGCATGAAAAACCGACTAGTTTCATACAGTTACAACCATTAATAAACTTCATGGACTAGATGCTCATAATGGACGAAAATGATTGGATAACCAAAAGCTTTATCTATGACTAAAATCTTACTTTTCTTGTTTTGTATTTTCACCTTTGGCTGTCAGAATAAGCAGACATTTGAACTCTCCTCTCCCACCGGAGGAGACTTTTCCATCCAGACCACAAAAGGTATTTATAGCACCCGAGTCCACCGTGGAAAGGTTCTGTTTCTCTTTTTTGGCTTCACCCATTGCCCTCAAATTTGCCCCAAGACATTGAGTCAACTTAATCTCATGACTAAAAAACTTACGGCAGAAGAAAAAGAGAAAGTTCAAATTCTTTTTGTGTCAGTAGATGTGGAACGAGACTCTTTAGAAGTCTTAAAAAATCGTCTCTCCCATTACTCATCCAATTTTTATGGAGGAGTTGATACTGAGGAAAATTTAAATACCCTAATGGCGAAATTTGGCGCAACCTATGCCGTTTATCGTGGAAAAACACCAGAAGAGACTGCTATTGATCATACGACAGAAATTTTTGTCATTAATGAGAAAGGGGTCTGGGTAAACTCTCTTAAATATGACTCTACGGCAGAAGAAATTCTGGAAGCTTATAAATCCGCCAATAAGATGTCCCCTATTTATTCAAAACATCGGCAGAACCGAACGATTGAAGTTCTAGACGAGAATAAAAAATGTGACCTCTCAAAAACTTCATGCAAAATTGGAGACTATGAAGTTTCTATCTCACCTCTTCCCATCACGACTGAAAAAAATTATACGGTCAAAGTAAAAGTTCTGAACCCTAAGGGAACTGCGCCTAGCGAATTAGATCTCCAAGGATTTGAAATAAATATGGGTTACATCCGTCCAAAACTTACAGAAACTGAACCAGGTATATTTACAGGTAAGTTTTATATTCCTTCGTGTGAGCTTCCAGAAATGCTGTGGCTTGCGCGCCTCATCCTAGAAACTCCCAAAGGTAACAAGAGCTTAAATTTTTATCTAAGATCAGTCTCTGGTCAGAACATCCAGTAACTCTACATGGAAGTGAAGATTTGAATGGGGAGGAATCATAGTTCCAATCTGACGTTCCCCATAACCAAGATGAGCAGGAATATAAAGGGTACGTTTCCCCCCTACTCGCATTCCAACAAGCCCCTGATCCCATCCCTTAATCACGCGACCAGTGCCAAAAACAAATTGGAAAGGCTTCCCACGATCGATTGAAGAATCAAACTTCGTCCCATCATCAAGAAAGCCCTCGTACTGAACGATAAGAAGGGCCCCTTTCTCAGTTTCTTTTCCAGATCCAATCAAAGTATCAGTAATTTGCAGCTCATTTTTCATAAGAGAGAGTCTACAACAAATAATTGGCCCGTGTAAAATTCTCCCAACTTGTTGTTTCAGCTCGAGAGATCAGGCACTTTAGGCTAAAAGATGACCATGATTTTTGCCTCATTTCTTATTTTTATTTTGACGGCCTTTGCGGATACAAGTGCCATTTATGGGGTTGATAACCGCACAGATGTCTACCAATCAAATGATGCCCTTTTGCGAGACCTCTCTTATTCCACGGCGGCGATGATTATAAACAGTAATCTGAAAACGACTACTTCTGGCGTGATAATTGAAGCCCCCCTCTTAAAACAAGTTTATAAACTCTGCTCCTCTGAGCGCTTTAAAGATCAGCTCACTGCTGCCAATTGTTCGGGAACTTTAATTGATAAAGATATTATTCTCACTGCAGGCCATTGTGTGACTTCCAAAATGGATTGCAGTGCTTATTCATGGGTCTTTGATTATCGAGCAACATCTGGGAAACAACTATCAGTCCAAGTTCCCACATCAAGTGTTTATAAATGCCAAAAAGTAATTGCTCAAAAGAATGATTATAAAAATAATATCGATTTCGCTCTAATCAAACTTGATCGCAAAGTTACAGACCGATCGTCGGTGAATATGCGCCTTTCAGGGAGTGTCACCATTGGGGATAAATTGGCCTTAATCGGCCACCCCAGAGGCCTTCCAACAAAAATTGCGGCGGGTGGCCTGGTTCAAAAGCTAGGGAATGGATTTTTTCAGTCAAATCTTGATGCCTACTCTATTAATTCTGGCTCGGGTGTTTTCAATGAAACCACAGGGGAACTAGAAGGGATTCTTATTTCAGGCAGGAACGATTTTGAGCAAGATTCGAGTGGTTGCGTTCGCAGTTCAGTCTATTCAGATCTTGAAGGTGGCGAATTCGTGACAAAAGTTGAAGCGATCTGGAACCTCATTGATCAATTTTAAATTTTCTAGAACCTGACCTGAATCACTTTTTTCCTTTGTCATTAGTGCCATAATCAGCACCATGAAGACGCCTCAAGAATTAATTCAAAAATATAATCGCCCAGGACCTCGTTACACAAGTTATCCACCAGTTCCCTTCTGGAACAATTCACCGAATGAAGCAACTTGGATCAGGCATATTACTCAAAAGTATGATGCGCAAAAAGGGATTGATCTTTATGTTCACGTCCCCTACTGCGAAAGTCTTTGCTTCTACTGTGGATGCAATAGAACGATAACAAAAAATCATGGAGTCGAAAAACCTTATCTATCACTTCTTCTAGATGAGTGGAAACTTTATGAGGAAAAATTAGGCTTTACTCCTGCCGTTAACTCTCTTCACTTTGGCGGAGGAACACCAACGTTTCTCTCTCCTGAAAACCTGAATATGCTCATGAAGCATCTTCTCAAAAACAAAACGAGTGAATTTATCGGCTCCATTGAGATTGATCCAAGAACTTGTAAAACAGAACATCTCGATGTGCTAATTGAAAATGGAATAAAGAGAGTCTCTCTTGGTATTCAAGACTTTGATCCAATTGTGCAAAAACTAATAAATCGCCATCAACCAGAAAGCTTAGTGGAATCTCTCGTCGAAAAAATTAGGGCCAAGGGCATTTCATCTGTAAACTTTGATCTCATCTATGGTCTGCCAGGTCAGACGAAAGAGAGCATCGTTAGAACGATTGAAATCGTCATGAAAATGAAGCCAGATCTCATCGCTTTTTATAGTTATGCCCATCTCCCTGATCGTATAAAAAATCAGCGCCTCATTCCAGAAAATACCCTACCAAGTGCGGAGTTAAAACGAGAGCTCTATGAATTAGGTCGAAAATGTCTTTGGGATTGTGGTTACACAGAAATTGGAATGGATCATTTCGCTCTTCCATCAAGCTATCTACATAAGGCGAAAGATGAAAACGGTCTCCATAGAAATTTTATGGGCTATGTAGATAAAAAATCATCTATCCTACTCGGACTTGGCCCAACGTCAATTTCTGACTCGTCTTTAAGTTTTGTTCAGAATGCAAAAAGCATGAAAGATTATGAAGACCTAATCACAAAAGGGAGTCTCCCAATTGAAAAAGGTCATAGTCACTCAGAGATAGATCTTTTTGTACAAAAAATAATACTGGATCTTATGTGCCAGAATAAGGCCTATATCGGAAACTCCTCAGTGCCTTATTCTGATGAAATACATGAGGAACTTTCAAAGTTTAAAGAGGACGGCATTATTGAAATGCTAAACAATGAAATCCTCATTACTGAACTTGGTAAGGCCTTCGTAAGAAATGTCGCTATGTCGTTTGATTACTACTTAAGAGCTCAAACGACAAAAACGAAGTTTAGCCAGACAATTTAGAAAAGAATCTTTTAATTTTTCCTAAGAATCCTTCAGCTTTCACTGGAGCTGGTGCAACAGTGGGCACTGGAGTCACAACCTTAGGAGGAGCAGTCTCTCTACGAGGTCTCGGGTGATTATTAGACTGAGGTCTTGGTGATCGAGATTTTGGATACTGAGGTCTTTCCTCCCTCTGACCAGGAACTGGCCTTTCAGGTGCCTGAACCCCTCTTAACTTCGCAATTGCAGCGATTGCCTTATCATCTTTTCCAGGAATAGCGAAGGTCGATGCATGACCTGTTAGACCACGGCGACCAGTTCTTCCGATTCGGTGAATATAATCAGCGGCTTCTTTTGGAACATCATAATTAATAACGTGGGCAACATCATCCACATCAATTCCACGTCCCATAACGTCTGTTGCAACAATAATTCTGTATTTACCAGACTTGAACTCGGCAACGGCCAGCTCACGATGCTCCTGCTGAAGATCGGAGTGAATATAAGTGACGTCTTGAATACCTTTATTATTAAGTAGACGCGCTAACTGATAAGTTTTCTCTTTTGAATTCACGAAGACAAACGCCGTGCCTTTTTCTCTTTCAAGAATTCGCACCAGTTGAGTGAGCTTTCTCTCTTCAGGCAACCAATAAAGCTCCTGCTCAATCTTTGGAGCTGTCTGAGTCGTCTTTTCAATTAAAACCTGCTCAGGGTGATTCATCGCTTTACGAGCAAGCTTTTCAACTGCTGGTGCAAAGGTGGCAGATAACATAAGCGTTTGACGCTCTTTCGGAATTTGCTCTGTAATAAGATCAATTTGTTTTGCAAACCCCATCTCAAGCATTCTGTCTGCTTCATCAAAGATAAGACACTGAATGAAATCAAGCCACACATTTCCTCTTTCGAGGTGATCACATAAACGACCAGGAGTCGCAACAATAATATGAGGGGAAGAAGCTAAGGCTTCTTTTTCTTCGTTTATATTCGCCCCACCAATGCAAACAACAACTTTCATTCCAAATGACTTCGCAAAGTTTTCAAAAACTTCACCCGTCTGTTGGGCAATTTCTCTTGTAGGAGAAAGGGCAAGAACATAAGTTCCATTCTTCCCTTTAAATCTTTCAACTGTAGGAATAACAAAACTGGCGGTTTTCCCACTTCCTGTTTGAGAAGAAACAAGTACATCAAGACCTTTGAGGGCCAAGGGAATAGTCTTCGCCTGAACTGGAGACGGAAATTTATATCCCGCACTTTCAATCAGAGCGAGCATTTCAGGTGAAAGACCAAGATCGGCCCATTTAATTTCTGTAATTGTTTCCATTATCGACCGGCCTCAAGAATGTTTTTATGTCTTAGTTCTTTAATTTCTATATAAACCTGATTTGTTCTTTGGGAATTTTTTCTCCAAGTCTCTTTTTGCTCGGCGGTTAACCCACCTTTGTTTGCCGCAAACATTTTATGCTCGGCCTTAAGTTCCTGAAGCTCTTTTTTTAAAGACTCCATCTTCAATTTATCTTCGTCACTTAACCAATATCCATCTTCCATATTTATTTCCTCTTCTTTTTCGTATTATTTCTAAAACCGGGATGAACTCTTTTTTCACCCTCTTTCAGCGGAGCT
>CANHJD010000147.1 GCA_947461145.1 Bacteriovoracaceae bacterium | reverse complement strand
CTTGTTTCATCAGGCCAACCTTCGTATTAATCAGATGCTTGCACAGGAGTTAAAGATTCCTGAAGAAAAAGTTTTTAATACAATCATGAAATATGGGAATACCACGGCCGCAACCATTCCAATTGGGATGACTGACGCTGTGAAGGCAGGAAAACTTAAGAAAGGTCATCTAGTCGCTTCCGCTGCATTTGGTTCTGGATTTACTTGGGCAAGTTCAATCTATCGTTGGTAATCATAGAATACTGTTCTAGCGGTATTAATATAACCGCTAGAACAACATTCGAATTCTATAAAACAGATTTAAGCATTTCTTTTGAATGGGCCTCAACATCTTTATGGAGAGAGTTCCCATGAGCGTCCATTGTTACAACAACAGGAAAGTCTTCTACCGTAAGTTCCCAAATTGCCTCTGGTAGACCAAACTCTTCAAGATAGAGACCATCAACAGATTTAATCTTCTCAGCTAGTACCTGCGCGGCACCGCCAACCGCATGAAAGTAGACGCAGCCGTATTCTTTGCAGGCATCAAGAGTCTTTTGACCCATCCCACCTTTTCCAATAACACCCACAATTCCGTAATCACGAATGACTTCCCATTGATAGGGCTCTTCTCGAATTGAAGTTGTTGGACCAGCAGCCGTCACTGTCCACTTCCCTGACTTATCTTTGAGTGTCACAGGACCACAATGGTAAATGATCTGATTTTTCAAATTTACTGGTGGCTTATTTCCATCATGAAGATATTTATGAACAGCATCTCTTCCAGTAAAAAGTTTTCCCGTGATGAGAACCATATCTCCAACTTTTAATTCACGAACAGCTTCAGGACTAAAAGGGTAGTTAAGTTTTTTCATCATTCCTCCTAGTAGAGCCACTTCTTGATGGCAAAGTTTTTATTTAGGACAATACCTTGGCGACGAAAGGCCCAACACATATAAGAAATAGAAACAAAAAATGAAGCCGGAACACGATTCGCGTGAGTCATTTTACAAGAAAGTAAGGTCGTCTTTCCTCCGAAGCCCATAGGCCCAATTCCAAGCTTGTTACAGGTCTCGACAATTTCTTTCTCAAGCTTATCCAAATCTTTATTTGAATTTTTATCGTCTAATTTTCTTAATAATTGTTTTTTTGCAAAATAAGCTGAATCAGCGCGATCTCCACCAACGCAAACTCCTAGAGCTCCGGGACCGCAACCTTTTCCTTGGGCCTTGTAAACAGCATCGATAACAACTTTTCTGACACCTTCAAGATCCCTTCCTGCCCCGAGTGTAGTATCTGGGAGAGAGTATTGCGCCGAAACGTTTTCACATCCGCCACCCTTAAGCATGAGCTTAACTTCAACTTCACTGCCTTTTTGCTCATAGAAATGAATGGAAGGATGTCCTTCTCCAAGATTTGTTCCAGCGTTCTCTCCTGTAAGTGAGTTCACAGAATTTTGACGTAAATAACCTTTCTTGGTGGCCAGTGTCACGGCCTTTTTAATTAATTCTTTAAAGGGAGTTTGATGAAAGCCTGCTGGATGATAAATGTAGAAAATTACAGTTCCAGTATCTTGGCATAATGGCTGAGACTTATATTTAGCAAGATCAATATTTTCTTTAATAATCCCCATTGCATAATCGGCGGTGGTGTTTTTTTGTTCATTTTTTGCAGCTGCTGCAATTGTTTTAAACACATCGTCAGGCACTACAGTTGAGGTCACTCTTATAAGTTCTACGATTGAGTCTATCGTTTGTTGTTTTAGGTCGACCTTCTTCTTAGGTTTTGCCTTCTTGATAACTTTTTTAGTTGTGGTTTTTTTTGCCATTGGAAGCTCCTTAAAATAGGTGCTTTAAGTGTAGTCATTCTTATGGTCTTTTTCAAAATAAATATCCCCGAATCTTGACGAAAGGGGGAAAGGGTCTGATCTTAGAGATTAAGGAAAAGGAAGGGAATTATGTCTTTAATGCATGTAAGCTATCTTGGGAATTATAGAACACAGGCGATTCACCAAGATTCAAATAATAGATTAATTACTGATGCTCCGAAGGATAATCAGGGGAATGGGGAAGCTTTCTCTCCAACTGATTTATTGTGTACTTCACTCGGAAGCTGCATGCTTACAATTATGGCGATGAAGGCTCGCTCCCTAAGTCTAGAGTTTGTTGAGGTTGGGATTCAGATTGAGAAGAAGATGGCCGCTTCTCCTCGGAGGGTTGGGGAGATAGTTCTCCATTTTGATTGGAAGGGGCTTGATCAACGTCTGAGCTTGGAACAACTGGCACAATTGAAAGAGGCCGGTTTAAATTGTCCGGTTTTTCTGTCTTTGGATCCGAAGATTGTAAAGACTCTTCATTGGTAGACTGAATTTCTTCTAATTCTTGGGGCGATATTTCTTTTGGAAAAGAATCAAATACTTTTTTCTCAAGAGCATCGGCGCCAACGGCCTGAGGTTGGCCGATTGAAATAGAATCTTCCATCGGAATCAGGCCGGTCTTTGCTAAGGCAATGGCCTGATTCAAGTCAAGATCTCTTGAGAGAAGTGCAGCTTTAATCGCCTTGTGGTTATTCACAATAGAGCCTGAAATGAGTTTGCTCTTTAAATGCTCTTTCTCATCTCCAGTCTCCATAATGATTCTTTTCATATCTTGGGGACGAAGTAAGTTATTTGTATTTAAAATTTGAGCCGCTAAATTTGAAACATAAGGAGCTGCCATTGAAGTTCCACTCGAAGGTGAATAGAGGTCCCGTCCATCATGAGAATACGCCTTAGGCACAAGCGAGAGAATCGCTACACCTGGTGCTCCAATGTCAACATGCCTGAACCCGTAGTTTGAAAAACTTGCCAAAAAATCACCATTCATGGCACCTACAGAAATAGTGTTTGGAAGTCTTACTTTTGAAGGATAGTGAGGGAATTCATCATTGTTTATTCCAGAATTTCCGGCAGAGAAGATAAAAAGCATCTTCGGATATTTAAGAATAATTTTAATTGTTCGTTTTTCAATGTTATCAAAATATTTTTTCACAATACTTTGAAGTCTGGGTTCATCGATCTCATTATTTGTAAGTTCTTTAAATTTTTCACGAAACTTAGAAGTGATATTTTTATAAGTTATACCATACGATGCATTAACGATATCAATCTTATTGAGTGCAAGATAACGGCAGATTTTTGAAAACTTTTTTATGACACGATCTTCGGAATTTTTAATTTCTTCGTTAAATTTTTCTTCTGGAGTCTTTCCTTTAAGGGAAACTGATTCGCTCGCTGTTGAGTCATTCACTGCAATCACTGGGGAAGGGATGTGGAGTCCACGAATTGGGAAAAGTTGAATATTCTCACCCTCTCTTAAAGCAATCCCAGCTACAAAAGTACCATGTGAATGTCTTTTAAAAATTTTAACTTTGTCCTGAAAATCCTTGTCCGCACTTTTCTTTTTAAACCATTCAAATTCTGATGGGGAGAGTCCTTCCTTGTGACCTTTTGCTCTCAAATTTCGGTAGAGAAGAATTTCTTGCAAGAGTGACTGATCTTTAATGACCGGTTCCTTAAGGTGTGAGTTGTCATGGAAATTCCATCCGTGAAATTCTTTGAGAGAGGGCGTGATACTGATTTCTTCAGCTAAAATTTTAGGTTTTAAAAAATCATGATCCAAGTCAAAGCCTGTATCAATAATAGCGATAGTTGTAGCAGAAGCCAGATTAATCCAACTGACTAATAAGAAGACAATTAATTGCATGGATGGATTGTAATATTAAACGAAGAGACTTTCGAGAAAAAAGGGCCTCTTTTCAGAGGCCCTTATGAATTATTTAATGGCTGAAATTTCAACAGCAAGAGTAAATTTATCTTTAATGATTTTATCTCCAGCAAGTTGTTTGAACCAGTTTTCAGAATTGTACTTCAAACCCCAAACTGTACGGTCAAGTACTACGTCAGATTTTGCAGTAAGAGTTTTGTCTTTTTTATTAACAACTGCCTCGAACTCAACTGGATGAGTTTGACCGATAAAAGTAAGTTCTCCTTTAATTTTAAGACCTTTTTTTGTTTTTTCAGAACCTTTAATGACAAGTTTAGCACTTGGATATTTGGCAACATCAAAAAAATCAGGGGCCTTAAGGTGACCAACTAACATTGAATTATAGTCTTTATCTTTATCGTAATCTTTTGCATTTTTATCCATAACAGGGATATCAGCTACTGAGATTGTGTTCATATCAACTGAGATTTCTCCTGCAGTGATAAGATCCCCTTGAACAGTAAGGGAGCCGTCTTTTACTGCAACAAATCCATTGTGGCCCGCGCCGATTTTCTTGTCAGCGATCCATTTAACTTTTGTTGTGTTGGCATCGACTTTAAATGTGTCTGTCATTGGCTTGTTGTTTGCGATAGCCCCAGTTGTTGCAACGGCAAGAAGCATAGTCATAAGTGTTTTCATTTGATCTCCTTGTAAATTAAATATCCCGAAAAATTGTGCTTTTATCATGGGGGAGAATTTGATAAAAAAAAAGACATATTTTTTCATGAACACGATAAATTAAACTTATTATGACTTTTGACCAAATCCTTGTATTTCATAAAATTGTAGAGCTTGGGAGCTTTAAATCTGCTGCTGCGGAGCTCAATAAAACGCAGCCTGCTATAAGTTTTTCTATAAAGAAGCTTGAGGAAGAGATGGGAGTTGAGCTTTTTGATCGGAGTCTTTATAGGCCAACGATGACTTCTCATGGGAGAGCTTTTTATGAACGCTCTTCTGCAATTATCATTTCCATGAAAGATCTTGAAAATTTAAGTAAAAGTTTTCTTCAAAAAGAAGAGCCTGAGATTGGATTTTCACTTGATGGAATTTGTCTCAACCCAAAACTACTAAAATTTGTAAAATCATTTTCTGATAGACATCCCTTCACAAAGCTTAATTTATGTATCGACACTCTTTCTGAAACAGAACGGCGAGTATTCTCAAAAGAATGTGAAATTGGAATGACCCACTTTATAAAAGAGCCCCAGTTCTTAGATGTTTTTCCAGTAGATAAAGTCACAATGGTTCCAGTTATGAATAAGGAACTATTAAAAGAGAAAAAGGTTAAGGATCAAAGTGATCTACTTCTCATCGATCAAATTGTGATTGGAGATAAAAATCCCCAGGGGGCTAGCTTTGGTCTTTTGGAGGGTGGTAAAAAATGGAGACTTTTGGATAATAACTTTAAAAAAGAGATTATTTTCGCTGGTCTTGGATGGGGCCATCTACCTCTGCATAATATTGAAAAAGAATTAAAAGAAAAAAAATTAGTCATTTTGGAATTTGAAGATATTCATCCTAAGGATCTTCAAGTAAATCTTATCAGGCATAAGAAGCATCAATTTGGTCCTGTAGCTAAAACGCTTTGGGATGAGCTCATAGCTTTTCATCAGTAATGAAGTAGGTAATTTATGTTTTTTAGTATTTTTTTATTATTTTTTACATTTATGACCTCTGCCACCGTGATAGAAGCTCCTCTAGTTGCGATTGATTTTCAACAAAATCCTACGGCAATTAAATGGAGTGAAATATCAACTGAACATTTCCAAATAATTTTTCCATCCGAAGTCGTGGAGAAGGCCCAGCTTGTGGCCCACTTGCTTGAGTCTGCTTATCCTATTGTTTCACGCTCAATGGAGATTGAGCCCAAAAAAATTTCACTCATCCTTCAGAATCAGTCCACCGTATCAAATGGCTTTGTTACACTCGCTCCAAGACGCTCTGAATGGTTTTT
>CANHJD010000146.1 GCA_947461145.1 Bacteriovoracaceae bacterium | reverse complement strand
GTATGAGATCTCTTTTGGCCTCAAAAATGGAAGTTCGCCATACTCCACAGATTCATTATATTTATAATTCTCAATTTGAAGATGAGTCAAAAATAACAAAGCTGTTAAAAGACGACGAATCCTCTGATGACGAAGAATAAGAGTCTCTCGGTTTTTCCTCCACTCGTATTCAATATTTTTAAGCCGGCCAAGCTTACCTCCTATGATGTTGTAAGGCACTTTAAGCGACACCTTCCAACTGGCTTTGGCAAAATTGGCCATTTTGGGACTCTCGATCCATTTGCTTCAGGGGTCTTGATGGTTGGAATTGGTGGAGCTGCAAGACTTAATGATTTCATCCATGATTTTCTTCCAAAAACTTATCTGGCAGTTGGGAAGCTCGGAATTGAAACACCGACTGGAGATTATGAATCAGAAATTATTCAAAGAGATGAGTCGATCTATTTGAAGCGAGAGATCGCTAGCTTTTCGGAAGCTTTTATAGAAGAGCGGTTAAGAAGCAAGTTTCTTGGCGAGTATTGGCAAGCACCTCATAAGTATTCTGCAAGTAAATTCATGGGAAAAAACATGCATGAATGGGCAAGAGAAGGTGTTGAGATTAAAAAGGCACCAGTAAGACGCTTCGTCCATGATATCAAGATCGTAAAATATAAATTTCCTTACTTGTCCGTTAGGGTAACGGTAAGTTCTGGAACATACGTTCGGACACTTTTTAGTGACATGAGTAATGAGTTAGGGACTATCGGTTCTCTTATTGCTCTCGTGAGAGAAAAAATTGGAGATAATTCAATCCAACAATCAATTCATAAAAAGGACTGGCCTCTGGATCGACAACTTCCCATAATTGAAAAGGGAAAGCGTATTGACGAAATTCTTCCTTTCGATACGGCCATCCTAGATCATTCGCAGGCATTATCTTTTAAAAATGGTGCTTTTTTAAAACCTGACCAACTAAATATTTCTAGAAAATATAAATTGAGTGAAGAGTATCTTTGGATTAGTGATGAGAAGAAAAACCTAATTGGCCTTGGTCATCGCGTGATGCCACATGAGCTGAGACCTAAAATTAATTTCCATTTAGAGGCCCAAGACGAGACCTAATGTCCTCGTATCCCTCAATTACTTTGCCCCAAATCGCTCTGCAAAACTCATCAGAATTTTTGTAATCCTGGGGAAGTATTTCCTTATGAACGATAATTCCAATATGACGATTTGGTCGTATTAGTCCTCTTTTCGTGAGAACTCCTCTTGTTCCGTAGATACTTGTGGGTATGACCGGAATTTGTTCGTTAAATGCAAAAACGAGAAGTGTTCTTTTTATTTGGTCATAGTGCTTAGGGTGAGAAACTCTAGAGCGCGTGCCTTCTGGGTAAACTTGAATGCCAATTCTTTCATTAAGGATTCTATTTTTCGCCTGATCAAAAACTTTTTTTCGAGAATTCACCTTGCTTCTTGATACCGGCATGGCACCACTTATCCAGCCAAGCCATCCAAAAATGGGAATATAGAGCACCTCCTTTTTCATAATGGGAGGGGCCTGAAACATTGTCGTAATTAAGGGAATGTCGATGTAACTCTGATGGTTGGCCACATAAAGTCCATAAGGGGGAACACCCCTAAAAGAGGCAGCCCTGTAATCTTCCTTAATATCCACATGGGCATCGCAGGCAAAGCGGAGCAGCATTTTTGAGCAGAAGGCCCACACTGGACAGACGATTTTAAGCCTTCTAGTCAGAGGAAAGGGGATAGAAATAAGACAGACTGGAAACAGTACAAAAATAAGCAAAAACAGAGAGACCACAATAGCTTTTATTTGAGTAAAGAACTTCATAGGCGACCATTGTACTTATAAAATCATAGACATCGCAAGGAACTGCCCGATCTTTTTGTTCTAATTTTCGAGTATTTAAGCTATAATTTTTTTAGATATTTAAGGTTTTTTTTCAGGAGTAACTCGTGACAACTAGTCTCATCGCTATGGGTGTTGCAACTTTTATCGTTATCAACTTAGTTGTGGGCCTCGCTGCACTCAGCTTGTTGTTTGGAACATTTGAAACACTTTTTGGTAAGCCAAAAATTACTTTGCTTAGATCTTCTAAATCAGGAAATATTTTTGCTTTTGGGTTCAAGTGGAATTCAGCTAAGGAACCAGCTTCCTTAGATACGATTAGACTTAGATTATTTAATCCTTTCGGAAATCCGACTCAAGTAGAAGTGAGTAAGCCTTTTGATTCAAAAAACTCAAGTTTTGCCACTGAAGTTGATATGGGGCCAGGCTTTATTGAACTCCTTGGAGCACAAGGGTTTGATTCAGCAACAATTCAAATTGAAGTATGTTCTTCTAAAGATGGAGTCGTCTTTCAGTTTGAGATGAGAGGACCAAAATTTAAGAAATTGGTTTTTGATGCTAATCAAACAGTTGCAGAATTTGTGGCTTCGAAGAAGTTAGATGTTCAAAAAAATTCAAAACCACCTATTGATATCCCTATAAGAAGTTTTATTGCTGACACTGTTCCAGGCAGAGGTCCTCAGTTAAAGATTTCTACAAATCCTAATTTTGCTGGAGAGTTTTCTGCTGCTGGCGGAGCTAGTGCAGCCACTGCTTCTGGTCCTGCGGTTGCTAATTTTCCTGTTGCAAAGGTTTGGATTGAGCCGGGATGTATTGTTTGTAATGCTTGTGAAGATATCTACAAAGATGTTTTTGAAGTATTGGCCGATACTTGTATCATACGACCAAATGCCCCACTTGATGATGGGATAAGAATTCAAGAGGCTGCAGAAGCCTGCCCTGTTGAAGTAATCAAATTTACAAAAGCTGGATAATAAAAAAAGCCCTCTTACGAGGGCTTTTTTTATGCATTCAATTTGTTCCAAATTAAATCTGATTGGAATATCTTTTTTAAACCTTCTTCATTTTCTTGCCAGATTTGCTTCAAACTTTCACGGTGAGTTTTAAGTTCAGGGCACTCAAAAGTGAGGACTGGGGAGTTATATTTTTCTACGCCGAATGTTCCAAGCGATCCAGGTGTTGGGTAGCCAATATCGCCAGACATTTCATAGTTATTAAATCCATGCATAAACTCTGCTATGTCTTTGCAATTACCATTAAAGTTTAAAATTGGCTTCCAAGTATGAAACGAGATAATCATTCCAGGTTTATATTTATCTAGAAGTTTCACTAGAAATTGATTCTCTGGTTCAGATAATGGTTTAGGACCAGGATTATATTTAGGCTGAGTTAGTTCTCCAGTCCAGTCATTCGTAGGTAAATTTCTATTCAAATCAACATGATGTGCATTTACTCTGGTTTGGGCCCTATAGCCATCTACATTCAAAATCGGAATCACAATCATGGGCATATCTTTGAGAGAGTGCTCATTTTTCAGCCAAGTAAATAGCTCTTTAAGTACATATACCCCTTCTACTTCGTCGCCGTGGACTCCAGCTAGAAGGTAAAGATATTTTGGGGCTTTGATATCAGTTTTAAAAACTTGTATCGAGTGACCTTCAAGAGATTCACCATTTTCGAGTTCAGAAAAGATCATAATTTTTCTCTATGAAGAAAGACGGCCGACTGGCCGGGAGTTTCTTCAACCTCCACTTCAAGACTGATAAATGAGTATTTAAATTTAGCTAAGACTTTCTTTCTAATTTCTTCGCTGATGTACATGGCAAGTCTTTCTGCGCTCGTATTTAAGATTGGCAGCAGAAGAGTATCACTCATTGGAATAGAGAAATAGGACTCATCAGGAGTCTCAATTACGTAATTTTTTTTCTCGGAGTAAATTTTGAGTTGTTTATTCTCTTTAGGAACAAGTAATTTATGATCAAGTGAATCACAAACTTCCCTCACGATTGGTTTGATATCTAAAAAATCAAAAACCATATCACCGGCCAATTCTGGAGCTTCGCCTTTAATTTGAACTCTGTAGTTATGACCATGAAGTGGTTCGCGAGTACCATTTTCAAAAATCATGAAATGCGAGGATGCAAAATTAAAGTATTGCTTATAGACTTTAATCGAAAAGCTAGGGCCCAACATTTATTTCCTGTTTAGAGTTAAGAGAGCGAAACAAAACATACTTCGCTGTTCCAAAATTGGCAAAGGGAAAGCGGTGATTGTGCACCAAGTCAAGGGGTCTTATTCATGAAAAAAAAGCATTTAAAATCCTTATCTCTTATTGAAAGGTGGGTCTCTAAAGAAATTGGCGAGTCTGAAGTTCTTAAACAGTCGTTTCAGAACATTAAAAATGCCTTAGATGCCCTCCCTGAAGAATTAAAAAAGGAGGAGTCATCCTCCCTTCCTTTACCTGCAGAAATTTCATCTGAACCTCTTACAATAGCCCTCTATTCTGATGGAGGGTGCCGGGGTAATCCTGGGCCAGGTGCTTTTGCCTATTTAGTCCAAGAACATAATGGAGAAGTTTTGGCCGAAGGTGTGGAATACGAAGCCTATACAACAAATAATAAGATGGAATTAACAGGACCTCTTAAAGGCCTGAATGAACTTTTAGATGTTTTACCAGCTAAAGGAAAGGATCCACTTTTAACTAAGATAAAAATTATAACTGATTCAAAATATGTCGTTGATGGAATGAAGTCTTGGGTGGCGGGCTGGAAGGCCCGAGGTTGGAAAAAAGCAGATAATAAGGCTCCAGAGAATTTAGAGTTGTGGCAAGCACTTGATGCAATTCGCGGAAAATTTATGGAAGTAGAATGGATGTGGGTTAGAGGCCATGATGGTCACCCACAGAATGAATACTGTGACCGTAAGGCCAATGAGGTCATGGATGATCGTTCTTCTCTTTAGCTTTATCCTTCTCGTTGGCCGCACCTATTGCTGTGATTTTTCTCGAGATGTAAAAAGCTTCTATTCATTCTCTGGCCCCATTTCGCTCTTAATAAAGGACTTAAATCTTGTAGGTAAAGAGAAGCTCAAGGGGATCTCAGTGTTTCATCCTATAGAAAAAGTGACCTTTAAAGGGGATTTTTTTCCTGGTGGTATTTTTTTGGCCCATGAAACGATGAGAAAATTAGAAGGAAGCACAGTCTTCTATGACGAAAGTCGTGAGCTAACAAAAATTTTTTCTCAATATCAAAAAATAAAAGCCGTTGAAGTTAAAACGAGAGGACTAGGGCCTAGGGAAGTACTAAATACTGTGTATAAAGAGCTCTCTCCATTTCTTGTCCAATGTTCCTCAGCTTCAGCAACTTTAAATCTCGATTTTAAATTAGCAAAGCTCTCAAGGCTTATGAGCAAACATAGAAGTAAAATGTTTCTCTTCTTCTTAGGGAATATTTATCGTGAAAGACTTCCTGAAATGTTGATGGTTCAGGATGGGATTGTGAAGTGGTTAATTGAAAAAGAAAAACTTCAGACTTATCCTTCACCTCTTGCCTATGTAAATTGGTCATCAAAAATAATGAATCAAATGCCGTCGGAGACATTAAAAATTGGTCTTAAAGACTCTGGAAATCGAATGGAGAAAAAAATTCAAAGGAACGGTAATGTAATCAACTTAACCTACCCTGGACTACTCATCCCCGGCGCAGGTCAAGTTGATGGAATGATCTATTTGCTAGAAAATCTATAGTCTGATTCTTTTCTATTTTTTTTGTGCATAAAGTTCTTGGGCAATCTTTTTTATCCGGAAAAATTCTTCAGTAGTTGTTACATTTCCATTCTGTTTAATTAAGCCTTTCATTTCTTGGGCCTGCTTCACTCTGTTTTGTGAAGGTGGGTGTGAAGACATAGCATCTGAAAAGCTCGCCATGATTGCATTTTGTCCCTTCTTTG
>CANHJD010000145.1 GCA_947461145.1 Bacteriovoracaceae bacterium | reverse complement strand
GTGCTAGATTCATCTATTGGCGATGAGCCTCTCTACTTTCTTGAAAGCAGTCAGCAAATTATTCCTGGCCTTGAGAAAGTTATCGCTCTTATGAATGTTGGTGATAAAAAGAAAATTGAAGTCCTAGCAGCTGATGCTTATGGAGATGTGAATCCAGAGCTAGTTGTTACTGTAAAAAGAACTCAATTCCCTCCTGATGCTCAACTTACTGTTGGAGATCAGTTCCAAGTTAATAACGATCATCACTCACCAGTTTTCACAATCATGAAAATCGAGAGCGAAGAAGTTACTGTTGATGGAAACCATCCAATGGCCGGCAAAGATTTATTCTTTGATGTTGAAATCGTTGGAATGAGAGAAGCGACAGCAGAAGAAGTGACTCATGGTCATGCTCACGGAGAGCATGGACACGGACACCACTAAGAAATGATCAAGGGCCCGAAAGGGCCCTTTTTTTTTATTAAAATTTGATTTTATTTTTGAGTTCTAGTGCCTTAACTTTAACTTCTTCCACAGTGCAGTCTTTTTTCCCATTCACCACCGGACAACCTTTTTCCTTTAATTCCTTGAGTGTCTTTTTGTCCAATTTAGGTAATGCGAAGGCCAAAGGACTAAGAACTAGGAAAAACATAATTAATTTCATTTAAAATTCCTCTGCTATTGTTAAGAAACCGTTATTTTCTTTTACTAATTTAAAGGGCTCGTCTTTAACTAACAAGAAGCCATCAAGATCAACATATTCAACCATCCCACCAAAAAGCATTCCATAAGAAATACCAATCGAAGTTTCAATCATACAGCCCATCATTGAAGTCATATGATGACGTTTTGCCTCAAGAAGAAGATTTCGAGCTCTGATGAGAGATCCCGTTTTCATGAGCTTGATGTTGACCGCATGAAATTGCGAAGCAAGCTCAGAAAAATCTCCAACATCTTCAATCGATTCATCCGCCAGAAGCTTATAAGGAGTTATTTTTTTTAATTCTTTATATTCGTTTTGCATTGAGGAAGGAAAAGGTTGCTCAATAAGCTCGATATTCATTCCTTTAAGCCCATCTTGAAAGCGAAGAAAGGAATCGAGATCCTTCCAAGCTTCATTTCCATCCACACGAAGTTTTACATTTGTATGTTTCTTTATTTCCGCAAGCATGTCCGAGGCAGTCTCAGCGTTTACTTTAATTTTTAGAGACTTGAAGCGACTTAAGGGGGCAAGATAATCAGCAATCTCATTTACTGGGATAATTGGCATTGAAAAAGAGGTTTCCAATTTGCCAGACAAAGGAAGATTTAAAAAATCTCGAAGTGTTTTTCCAGAGGCCCTTGCAAACATTGATAAAAAGACAGATTCAATTCCAAAGCGTAAAGAATGAAAGAGAGGTTTTTGATCTAAGCTCTTTGTGAGAAAGTCGAGGTCAGAGATTTCATTAATACTAATAGAGCGAGACCATTCATCAAACTGCTCCTGAATTTTATCAGGAGTCTCTCCATAGCGGATATTAGGAGCAATCTCTGACTTGAAGTGACCATGCTCATTTTCGAGATGAACAATAAAATTTTCTTTAAAGTTCGTCTGGTTACGGGACAGTTTCCAGATCACTTTTAAATCAAGATGAATCTTTTCAAGCCAAAGCTTCATATTTCATCCATTGCAAAAAATAAATCTGAGCGATCAAAATCACCAGGAGAATTGCCCCATTCATCATCAGGAATATTGCCTCTAAAGTAAGTCATCCAGGCATCTCGATTCTTTTGAAAATGCATTCTTTTAATTGGAGTTTCAATTCCAATCACGGCCTGAAATAATTTTGAAACGAGTTCGGAGCAATAAAATTTTTCTCGTCCAGTTTCGTCAAAATTATTCCAACGAAAATCATGGTCATATTTCGCGCCCTCAAACTCTTCTAAAAAGATCTTCATCAAGAGATCGGCAGATTTTTGGAGATCATCTGAGAGTTCATCATTACGAAAACGAAGGACCTTGAGTTTTTGACCGGGTTCAGTTTTTTGATTAAATTCCGTTAAAGAAATTTTCCGCACTTTACCAAAGGATTCTGCAACGAGAATCTCTGGACTAGCACTTATAATAACCCCAATGTGTGAGTAAATAGTCTCTTCCTCGGCCTCAATCAGACTACAGGCCGAACACTTAAGGGGCTGAAGGAGAACATCCCCGACTCTGAGTTCAATTTTAGCCAAAAGCTTAAACGATAGGAGGAGGGAGAAAATGAGATAAATTAATTTCATAAATTGCCAACTTTATAGGTCAACATTCTAGCCTCAACATCTCCCCTTTTGGAACCACTTTCTAGTCACCTAACCCATCGGAATCACGATCTTTCTCCCGCATTTTAAAGGGGTGTTTTTTCACCCGGCAAAGTCTCACCTCTCAGAGAAATGGAACCTCGCGATTATAATAACTTAATAGATTTTTTGCTTTAAGGGGATGACATGAAACTTGTGATGAAATACTTATCCTTACTTCTTTGTTTGGAACTGGTCGTGGCTCCACTTAATAGATCATTACTTTTTTCTAATAAGGCAAATGCACAAGACACAAGTTGCCCGGCCGGACAGACTTACAGTAGTACTGTTAATCGATGTCAAACGAGTCAAGAAGTGGTGAACGCTAATAATGCCGCTGATGCATGCCGCTCTCTTACTGACGAACAGGCAAAGAGAGATTGTTACGAGACGAATGCAAATAATTCTTTAGCGAGCTTAAGGGCCGCTGAATTGGCCAGATGTGAAGCCATGGAAGATGGTAAGGATAAAAGACAGTGCCTTCGAACTGCTGAAGAAAGATCTAATACTTTTATGAGCGAAGATGGAGGTATGAATTGGGCAGGTGGCTTAACCTCTGCAGCTACAATTGCTGTTCCTCTTTTCTTTTTAATCAAAACCATGGCCGACAAGCAAAAAAGAGGATCACGCTGTAGACCTGCTTCTCTGGTGCTTATGTATGGAGCAGGAGCCGCCCTTTTAGTTGGTGAAGTCGTATCATTTATTCAGCATAAGAGAAATCTTGATAAAATGGATGAGGCGAGAAAAGCTTTGGTTGTTAATGAAGATACAGGAAATGCTGATGAT
Source organism: Bacteriovoracaceae bacterium (assembly GCA_947461145.1). Classification (GTDB taxonomy): domain Bacteria; phylum Bdellovibrionota; class Bacteriovoracia; order Bacteriovoracales; family Bacteriovoracaceae; genus Peredibacter. The sequence continues at coordinate 2,717 of CANHJD010000145.1, read as the reverse complement.
AACAGGGCGATTGCAACAGAAGCCCAATCAGAATCTTTTGAACTCCTTGCTAAAAATGAAGACTCAATCGCCCAAGTAGCAAAGACGAAGAAAGTAACTTATGGAATTGCTACAGGACTTTTTGGTGCTGGGGCGATCATGGCGACGATAGAGGCTTTTCAACTAAAAGCCGCCTATGCCCAGCTTGCCGTTCCTCAAACTGCAGTGACTGCACAAGCGACAATCAATAGACTCACCTGTGGTGCTGATCCGCAAGGGAAAAGCTCCACGAGCTCGACAAGCTCAACTTCTGCAACAACTTCTGGTGTTGCCAATGGAGCAGGTGGAGCAGGTGGAGCTGTAAAAAATGCAGTGATAAGTGGCGGAGTGAGCGCAGGTATTAATGCAGGCGTCAGTGCCCTGCAAGGAGCTGGGTCAAATCAAACGGACAGTAGTTTAGGGCCTGCGGGAGCTGCGCCAACCACTAATGAGGTTCCTGCTCCTCAAGAATGCCCAGAAGGTTCAACATATAGTGCATCTACTGATCAGTGTATCCAAACCTCAACTCACTTCAATTTAAATGAAATTTTAAATCTTAAGATAAAGACCAAGGCAGCTCAAAATATCCAGCATGCCCGAAACTATAAAGAAATGATGGAATTAATGGCAGAGATTAATTCTCTTGAGTTTGAAAATTACTCGCGTCAATCCTATTACAATGGGAATCCACTTCTTGAGGGGTTAAGCAATCTCAGCTTTTCAAAACAAATTACAAGAATTGTTTCTCAGAGCTTAGTAAATTCTGCTCAAGCTCAGCAGGCAATCAATCTTCCAAATGCAGGGTCGTCATATACTTGGACTTCATCAAATCCTTCTCCCTCAGTGCCTGCAAATCCTAATGCTGTCCCAACTTATACGATTGATCCCAATCAAGCAAGCACACCGATTACAATCGATGAGATTAGTCCTTCAGTTACAAAAAATAATCCTCAAGCTGGAAGTCAAGTCGATGGCATGTGGAATAAAATGGTTTACACCCCTACTGGACGCCTCATCTTTAATGGCGTCCTAGGTGGGTGGATGGGAATTATGACTGCCCATATGTCAAAGCAAGAGCGAATTTCAAAAGAGCGAGCAGAATTGTTACGAAATTTGAAAGCAGAGTTTGATTCGCAAATTGGAATTGCAACCTGTACTTCGGCTGACAGGAATGATCCGGCCAAGCCAAGTTGTTACTGCTTTAACTCAGATAATAGACTTAATCCAGCGAGATCGAATTCAAGAATTTGTAATATGGAATTCATGAAATTAAAATTTGATCTTCAAGGACTTGCAAATTCTCCTAAAGTTTGTGTGGATCAAAGTTTTGGAATTGATAAATCTTGCTCGTGCAGACAACGCAAGGGGCCTGATGGAAAAAATACATGTATGAAGGTTAATTCTAATTTTAATGTTGCAGGAATGAATCCTGGAACATTTAGAATGATTGGCTCAGTAGCTGGCCCGGCCAATGATATCGTGAATGGAAATGCTTCAGTAGGAAGTGTAGACGCTGGGGCCATAGGAGCAAATGCGGCGAGAGTTAAGGCCATTGCTGACCAGTCTTTGGCAAAAAATAAAGCTGCAAGCAAACATGCAAAGGATCTTGAAAAATCACTTCTGAATGCGACAAGAGGTCTTCAAATTAGTGGCGCCGGATTTAGTCAGGGGGCAAGCCTCAACGGTATGACTCCTAAACAAGCTTCTGCAGCTCTGGCCAAAGAGCTCGAGAAGAAAGAGGATGAGGGAGTTCAAAAAGCTGGTGCGACTTCAGGAGTGGCAGGAGCGCAGACGCCTGTGGAAGAGCAGCCAGAATTTGGCTTAACAGAGGAGCAGCTTGCAGCTCAAGAAACAGAAGTGGCAGAAGTATTGAGTAAAGATATGGATTTGGGAAATAATGATATTAACAATTCATCAAGCACAAACATCTTTGATGTGCTTAGTAACCGTTACCAGAGAAGTGGAATGAGACGATTATTTGATGAAAGTGGAAAAACAAAATCGGACGCTCCCTCTAAAACGGATATTAATCAATAAATGAATATCGATATTATTTTAGGTAAGACGACAGAACATTTGGTGCCCTTAGAGGGCACTAAATTTTCACTTCACCAGCAGATGCTTCCAGATTTTTTGAGGCTTCAAAAGGCTGCGCGAGAAGAAGGCTTTGATTTACAAATCGCAAGTGCCTTCAGAAGTTACGATCGTCAACTCTTGATTTGGAATAGCAAGGCCCAAGGTGAGCGCCCCCTACTTGATGATCAAGAGCGCGTTCTTGATTACAAAACTCTCTCTCCAAAAGAAATTGTTTTTGCTATTTTGCGATGGTCTGCGATTCCAGGTTGCTCAAGACATCATTGGGGAAGTGATATTGATGTGTTCGATGGAAAAACTCAGCAACCAGAGGAAGTAAAATTGCTCCCTTCTGAGTGCACAGGAGCTGGTCCTGCAGCAGCACTTCATGAATGGCTTGATATAAGAATGCGAGAAAATAATGCCTTTGGATTTTTTAGACCTTATGCAACTGATCAAGGAGGAGTCTCTCCTGAGAGGTGGCACTTGAGTTACTATCCTATTTCAAGGCGCATTACAGATATTTTCACTTTTAGTTTTTTTAAAAGGCATGTTGAATCGAGTGATATCCTTTTGAAGGATGTTATTTTGGAGAATGCAGATGAAATTTTCAGTAGGTATCTCTC
>CANHJD010000144.1 GCA_947461145.1 Bacteriovoracaceae bacterium | reverse complement strand
TTTGGAAGGATAGCTATTTGTTCTTTCATTGAATTGGGCCTATATTAATGTCTTATGAAGGTTTTTGTTTCACCATTTAATAATCCCTTTATTAATCTTGCATTGGAAGATTATTTTCTTCGTGGTGGAGCTGATCTGCCATTGGCCTTTTTTTATGTAAATAGACCTTGTGTGGTTTTAGGTCGTTTTCAGAATCCCTGGCTTGAGTGTCATCTTCCCTATCTCGTTAAAAATGATATCTGGCTTGTCAGGCGCCAAAGCGGAGGAGGGTGTGTTTTTCATGATGAAGGTAATTTAAATTATAGCTTTATTTACCCTGAAGGAATGATTAACCGAACTCGTGGTGTGGAGCTTATTCAGAAAGCATTTAAAGGGGCCGATATTCAACTTGAAATTTCCCCTCGACATGATTTATGGCTTGATAAGAAAAAAATTTCTGGCTCAGCATTCAAGCAAACGAAGAATGCTTCCTTTCATCACGGAACTTTTCTTATTTCATCTGATCTAAATAAATTGGAAGAGAGTCTTAAACACACCATTATTCCTAAAGAAACAAAATCAATTGCTTCAGTTCGCTCAAAAGTTATTACTCTCCAAGAGAAATTTCCTGAGATTCAGTTAACAGATGTCATTGATCTTATCACTCATGAAATCAAAACGATTAAGCTTGAACTTGATGGAAGCTTCCTCTCCGTGCCTGAAGTTCAGGAGAGTTTTAAGCAACTCACTTCTTGGGAGTGGCTGTGGGGAGAAACTCCTCACTTTGAATTGGATAATTTAAAAGTTCATAAGGGTATGATCAAGGAGCCAATTGAGGCAAAATTTAGGCCAGAAAATGTGAAGAGTTTTCTAAACAAAGATGAGATTGAAAGATTGTTTCCAGACTTTAGTTTTCAAGAAAATTCTCGCCTTCGGATCTTTTAATGGGCGGCACAGGTCGAGCAACCTGACTTTGGAGCTGTTTGATCTTCAAAAGTCCAATCACCATAATTCGTATTTAAAAAAACACAGGCCTCCGCAAGAGAGTTGAATTTCTCTTGAAAGGTCTCATGGATCTCGCTTTCTAGAACAGTGACGTAGTACTCTAGTTTATCGTCTTGGATGGACTCAGGATCGGCCCCAAAAGTAATCAAGGCCATGAAATCGCCCTTGTTGTAGCGGCTATAGGTCCAGTTTAAGGTATTTACGCCTTGAGTCATGATAAGTCCATTAATAAAATTCTTGTCTTATGTACTGCTTGTAGTCTATATTCTTACGACTTTTAAGTAAATGCAATTTCCAGAGAGGATGTTATGGCAAAGGGACCACGAGTTATCGTTACATTAGAATGTACAGAAGCTAAGAAAGAAGGTGCTTCACCTTCTCGTTATACAACTACAAAAAATAAAAAGACGACTCCAGAGCGTCTTGAAATGAAGAAGTATAACCCAAATCTTCGTCGTCACACTGTTCACAAAGAAATCAAGTAATCTGATCTTTTATCGATTCTATAAAAAAGGGACACTAAAGTGTCCCTTTTTTATTTTGATTTTCTTACTTTAATTCAGAACTTTTAGTTGTAAATGTTCTTGCCTGATCGAGGTCAAGAAGGACGAATGATTTTTTGTCCTCAGATGAAAGAGCTAAGAAATTATTTTTCGGTAAAGACATTGATGGTATCCCATTTCTCATTTCGCTAATCATATATGAGCGAACTCCCTGTCCACTAATTAGCTTTAAAGTGTAAGTAGGATTGGCCATGGCCTCTTCCATGTACTGTTGCTGATCAGTCGTTAGATTATTCAGAATAGAGAAGCTTTTAAGATCTTCAAGTCTCGTAAAAAAGTTTTTAATTTTATTTCCTGAAAGAACTGTTCCGTTTTGGTCTACCCATTGATCATCTTTTTTAAGTAGTTTTAACTCAAGTCCATTAGAGCTATAAATTTCAAGAGACATGAGAGAATCAGTATTGAGAGCGAGCACTCTTGATTCAACTAGCTGGGCAAGATCATAACTTTCAAGAGTCATTTCCAGTGGATCAATTTGATAGATCTGGTTTTGAGAGGAAAGTCCAAGATAGGCGGAGTTATCTATTGGATTTATAAGTCCCACCTTAATTTCAAAGCTTTTACTTTTGTCGTTAATAAAATTCAAAGTTAAAGTTGGATTATCTAGGGAGTAACTTGTGACATTGATCGGCTCAAGTCGGTGAAGGTTTCTGACTCGAATAGCGTTTAAACTATCCAATATTCGCGAAACAACATCGCCTTTAACTTTCAAGGCCTGTGGTTCAATCATTTGCCAAGGTCCTTCAAGATTTCCTTCTGAGTGAGTGTTTTCCAGAAGAAAACTCCCTTGCTTATTGGTGATTCTCAAAGTTTTCAAGCGTTGAAGCTCGTTTAGCGGAGCGGGATTGGCGTAAATTTGCGCCAAATCCACTTCAGGAGTTTCTGATTCAAAAACTTCAGCAAATAGTCCAAGAAATACCAGGATAAGGGTAAATAATAATACGAGAAGAGTTGATAATGTCGGTCTTAAAAGTGCATTCATAAGCTAAAGCCTACACCTTAATTAAAGACCTAGGGAATCTTCTTCAGTCTCTTTTTTCACCTTTTTTACTGGCTGAGGAATTGTTGGTTCAATTGATTTGAGAAAATTTCGTAATACATCTCTTTCTCCAGGCATGGAGAAATCAAAACGACACTGAATGCGATAATCAGGTCTCGTGGTTGAAATGATTCTACTTCGTATGGCATAGTGGCTGCAGTAAGAAACATGGGCAGTCATAATAAATGATTGAGGAATCAAGAATTCAACAACTACTGACTGGCCATGGAGGAATTTATCCTTGGTGAAGCTCAGAATTGTTTCCATGTTGATATCTGATAGTAGAGCAAAACCATAAGTAATTTTCTCTAGGTCAGGTGCCTGACGAGTATAGGGACGCTCTAAAATAGGATTTGGCTTTTGTGTATCAAGGCCTTGCTTATTTTGTTCGGCGAGAATCTGTTCTGCCTGATTAAACGTTTGGCTCTCAGGGGCTGCCTCAGTCGGTGTTATGGCCTGAGGTTCTGCTTTAGTCTCAGCTTCAGCAGTTTTTGCCTCTTCTTGGTTTGCTTCTGGGGCAGTTTCAACTACAGGAGAAGGCGTGACTTCCTCAATTTGGGCATTCTCTGGTCTAAGTGGAATAACATTACTTTGCTGGTTCAGGGGCTCTTGCATGTTCAAGTTATAAAAGCGCTTGATGTCGTCAATAAAAAGGGGAATACCAGCGGCTTCACATTCTTTAATTCGTCTACCGATAGCTGCTTCAATTTCATCTCTCACTGACCAGATCCGGACAGAGATTTTTTTTACTTCAACAGGATGGCCACTTTTGTTGTAAATCATGAACAGTATTCTCCTTGTTATCATTGTCTCTCAATTTTCAAAAATTTAAAACTCTAGGCAAATTATGGCCGACCAAAGCGGTCTTAATAGCTGAGTGCGTTAGCCATTTTTACCCCGCAGAGAAATCTCTCAAGTCATTTTATGATTTATTATCGGTTCATTTTTTAGGCGAAGGATTCGCCTTACCCAGCTAGGAGAGCTAATGAAAAAATTGATTGTGCCAGCAGTGTTGAGCTTAGGTGTTATTGCAGGTGTTGAGGCCCGTACGCTTTCAGCTGAAATTCCCCACGTTCCAGGTGAAGTTGTGGTGAAAGTAAAAAAAGGATTTCTGGGTTCATTCCTTGGAAAGAAGTCTTTTCTTGGAGCTGAAGTTAAAAAATCGATGGGTCTATTAGCGGGAGAATTTGTTGTTCTTAAGTCGCAATCAAAATCAACTCTTTCATTAATTTCGGATCTTAAAAGAATGCCTGAAGTACTTTACGCTGAACCTAATTTTATCTATAAAGCGATAAATTTTACCTCTGATCCTATGTATGGAAAACTCTGGGGAATGGCCAACACAGGTAGAAATGAGCCAAACAGAAACGGTGACTTCTCTGGTTCCGTTGGTACTTCTGGGGCCGATTTAAACGCTGAGAAGGCCTGGGATATTACTAAAGGTACTAAAAATGTAGTCATTGCAGTAATTGATACTGGGATTGATTACAATCACCCTGATCTTAAAGATAATATTTGGGTTAACTCAAAAGAAATTGCCGGAAACAATGTGGATGATGATGCCAATGGATATGTTGATGATATCCATGGTTGGAATGCCAATGCTAATAATGGCAATCCAATGGATGGAAATTCCCATGGTACTCACTGTGCTGGAACAATTGGTGCTAAACACGGTAATGGAATTGGTGTTGCCGGTGTCATGAGTGATGTTTCTCTTATGGCAGTAAAATTTCTATCAGATGAAGGTTCAGGTAGCCTGGCCGACGCCGTTGAAGCGATTGATTATGCTACCAAAATGAATGTTGATATTATGAGCAACTCTTGGGGTGGTGGTGGATTCTCTCAAACTCTGGAAGATGCAATTAAAGCCGCTAAAGCAAAAGGAATTCTTTTTGTTGCAGCAGCGGGGAATGATTCAACAAATAACGATTCAGCTCCACATTATCCTTCAAACTATCAAGTTGATAACGTCGTAAGTGTTGCGGCCCATACTCACCAAGACTCACTTGCCTCTTTTAGTTGTTATGGAAAACGCACTGTTCACGTTGCGGCCCCTGGACACAATATTCTTTCAACGACTCCAAATAATACTTATAAAGTTTATTCAGGAACATCGATGGCCACACCTCATGTCTCGGGTGTGCTTGGTTTGTTTATTGCTGAAAATGGTCGTCAAGAAGTTAAGGCCGTTCGTGATCGTCTAATGGCAACAACTGTACCATCAGGTGCTTATCGTAAAACCACTATTGCTGGTGGTCGTGTAGATGCCTATAATTTCCTTACTGATACTCGTATTCCTCGTCAGGGACCTGATGAAGGTGCATGGAGAGTTGAATCACTTGCTGAAGTTTTTGAAACATCTCATCCGTACGCAAACAATGCTAAAGTCACAAAAACGTATACATTTTCAGGTGCAAAGTTTGTAAAGCTTGTGGTTGATAAGTATGATCTTGAAGCTAATTATGATTTCATAACAATTAAAGATGGTAACGGAGCAGTGATTGAAAAACTATCTGGTGCTGGTCAAAACTATGAAACTGATTATGCCGAAACTGAGAAGATCACAGTCGAATTTTCTTCTGATTCCTCAGAGGCACGCTGGGGTGCTGTTATTAAGAACGCTAAAGTCATTTACTAAAAAAAAAAGAGCCCCCATTCGGGGGCTCGTTACTTTTTATGGTAAAAGGATTTATATACTACTACTTGTAGTACTTACGTAAAAATTTAGAAAGACCCATTTTATCTAAAGTTTTGATTGTAGAAGTAGCAAGTTTAAGACGGATTGTCTGACCTGACTCTGGATCAAAAACTTTTTTAGTTTTTAGATTTGGTTGCTTGAAAGTACGTGTCTTAATGTTTGAGTGAGACACTTTATGGTTAGACTGACGGCTTTTACCTGTAAGATCACATTGACGGGCCATAAAAATTCCTTGTGAGTAATATTCAAAATTAAAGTTCAAAAAATGTAATTAATTTTAAGCACCTTGGCAAGAGCAAAAGTCTAAGAATCTAGTGGACTTAAGCAATCTCGAGTTTCATACTCTTTTCAATCAATTTCTTCTCTCATAAAGGTGGTCCTTATGTCACTTAAACCCTTGAATATTAAATCAAAACTTTTAGCAGCTCCTGCTTCCGTACCGAAATATTCGGTTACTGTTGTAGACGCAAAGCAAAACGAAATAAAATTGGCGAATCCTAAGGCCACAAGATCCCTAGTT
>CANHJD010000143.1 GCA_947461145.1 Bacteriovoracaceae bacterium | reverse complement strand
TGTTGTAAGCTGAATTCCAAACAGTAGGAGATCCACGACCACCTCTTTGACCTCTAACTCCAACACCTACTGGCCTTCCATCGGCCCCATCTGCCATAACATTGTGGCAAGAGTTACATGAAATCGTCCCATCAACAGAAAGTCTTGGATCGAAATAGAGCATTTTCCCTAGTTCAACTTTTGCCGGGGTGATCTGGTTATCTGCCGGTTGCGGGACTTTTGTAGGAAGAGGCTTCATCGCCCAAAGGCTGGTAGTTATTAAGGCTCCAAAAAATAAGGTACTTTTTCCTAGATGCATTTGGCCTCCATGTCAGTTAAAATAATAGTTAACATAGTATTCTAAATCGAAACGAAATCAGTGCAAGAAGTTTATATGATACAAAGCCATGACAAATTAAAAGTTATCGTAATTTCAGATGGTACCGGGGAGACAGCTTCGGCAATTACTCGCGCGGCTATGGCACAATTTCAAGATAAAGAGATCTTTTTTACGAGGTATAAGAATATCCGTACTAAAGAGCAGATTGACGCTATTTTCCAGGAAGCTGCCATCCACCATGACATTGTTATTTATACAATCGTTTCAGTTGAGTTAAGGGCATACATTGCTGAACTCTCTAAGCGTGACCATGTACGCTCTGTCGATGTAATGGGCCCTTTGCTTACAGCATTTTCAAATTTCTTCGAATCAGAGCCAAATTATCAGCCTGGAATTTTGCATGCTGTGAATGACCAATACTTCAATCGCGTAGCGGCTATAGAATTTACACTTAACCATGATGACGGTAGAAACATTAATTCATTAGAAGAAGCCGATGTCGTGCTGGTTGGAATTTCTAGAACCTCCAAAACACCACTTTCAATGTATCTTTCACTTGAAGGTATCAAAGTAGTAAATGTTCCCATCGTTATGGGTGTGGAAGTTCCTGAAAAATTATTTCAAATTGATCAACGTAAAATTTTTGGTCTAACGATAGATCCCGACGCACTTTTTCATATCAGGAAAAATCGCCTCTCTCGTCTTGGTCTTTCAAGAGATGAGGGGGATTATGCAGATATGGCAAAGGTCACAGAGGAAATCGAATGGGCAAACAGAATTTTTGCAGAAAATAAACGTTGGCCAGTTTTTAACGTCACTGGAAAAGCTCTTGAAGAAACTGCTGCAGAGATTATCAAACTTCTTAATATGAGAAAGGTTAATCGATTTAAACAATCAAAAAGGTTTGATGATTCTACTGAAAATAAGGAATGATTACTCTAAAAAGTGCTTTTTATTTTCCTCTATGTTGAACTCGACTTTTTTCTCCGTGCCCAATATAGGATTTATAATACTTGCCTGATAATGACCTTCTAAAACTGGAAGATCTTTTACTGGAAGTTCACGTTCAACTTTTTGTCCTGCTTCCTCATAAACAAGTTTTGAACCAGCACTGTAGGATAATGATACTGATAAAAGTCCAGTGCGTGCCCTATCAAGAGCGGGAACATTAATAACTGCAGAAGTATTATCTTTGGTAAGTTTTACCTTACTCACAAATGGCACAAATCCATTCTTTTTAATAATAAATGTTACATCCTTATCCAAGGCAACCTTTAATGGAGCACCCGCAAATTCTGTTTTAACTCCATCAATAATAACGTCCATTTCGAAATCTACACCGCTTAATACGACTTCGCCTTCGTGAAATTCAGTATTCGAAATATTTTGCATCGGTGTTGTTTTCGTTGTTGGAAGTGATGAAACAGATCTTGAAGCAGTCTCCTCACCTAAAACCATCTTCCGAAAATTAATTCCAATAATGTCCTCAACTAAATCCGCCTGAAGATAAGCAAACGCAGCAAAGGAAGCAGCAATGATAAAAATAATTATTGAAGGTGATGATGATTTCTCTGTGGACTCAAGCTCTTTTTTAGATACTAAACGACTTGCTGTTTTCTCTTTATCAGATTTCTTAACTGTTGAGGAAGGCGTTTTTGACTTAGATGGAGCATTCTTAGGTGACTGTAAAGAGGCTCGGGCAAGTCTACGCGTGTCGTTCAACTCCCCAGCTTTTTTTTCAATTTCAATTCCCAATGACTGAGAAGATTCTGCTGAAAATTCAATCTCTCTAATTTTTATTCTTTCTTCGACCTGGGCTTTAACGGCGACATCTTTTTTAGAGATTTTGCCAGTTTTACTTTCTTCCCTCTTCATCTCTTCGATGTAGGGCTGAACTTCAACATTTCCCCAAGTTACGAATTTAGAGCCATCGGCCTCTATTTCTTTAGTGAATAATTCATCAGCAAAGTTTTTTAGGTTTGAAGCGTTGAAATCTGGATACTGAGAGTACAAGAACTTAATTAAGGCACGGTTCATTTGATCTAGATTGTCATATCTATTCGCACGATCTTTAGATAACGCTTTGAGCACGATCGCATCAAGTTCTTTTGGCACAAGAGGATTTTTTTTGGATGGGGCATCGATTTTACAGGCCTGAATTTGTTTTAAAACTGCAAGATCATTACTCGCTTTAAAAAGTTTTTCTGAGCACAAAAGTTCCCACAGAGTGATGCCTACAGCAAATTCATCATAACGAGCATCGAGTTCCATTCCCTCTAAATATTCAGGAGCAAGATAAGACAGCTTACCTTTAATAGTTCCTGCCTGAGTAGCCTCTGAGTTAGTATTGGCCTTAGCGATACCGAAATCAATCACTTTAACAGCACCATCATAAGTGAGCATGATATTGTGAGGTGAAATATCTCTGTGAACAACATTAAAAGGCTTACCAGTTAATTTGTCTGTGAAAGTGTGCGCATAGTGAAGACCGAGGCAAACCTGAGAAATGATGTAACACGATATCTCAACAGGAAAGACTTTATTCTTTTCTTTTAGACGATCTAGATATTTTTTTAAATCAGCACCATGAATGTACTCCATGGCAGTATACAATTGCCCATTTGTCTTACCATAATCATAAACTTGCATGATATTTGGATGGAGCATACCAAAGGTGATATTCAATTCATCCTGAAACATTCTTACGAAAGCTTCATCATTCGAATATTGTGGCTGAACCATTTTGATAGCAACGAGCTTATTGGCCTGTTCACCTAGATATCTGGCACGGCAAATTTTTGCCATACCACCATCAACAAGATGATCCATAATAAGATATTTACCGAATCGTTGATATTTTTGATTGTCGCTCATATTGCCTCAGTAACCTATCGGACCTTAGTTAAAATTCTTAAGTCCTTTATAGGAAATGAGTCATTTTCAGATAAAAATAGTTTATATGTTAAAGATTAATCTCTAAGTGCTTAAAACTTGGAAAATTAATTGCCAGCTTAGTAGTGCTTAGTCGTGAAGGGGCCCTCTTACAAAAACCCATCACTTTATAGTTTCCCATCCGCCAATCATTGGCGGATGGATGACTTTTTAAATACGAAGAAAAAGTATTTAAAACCACGTCATCATAACCATTTAGCTTCATTTGCTCTCTAAAGTTTACATGAGATATTTTAGAAGGGTCAGCACTATAGGTCACTGTCACTAAAAGCTTTTCACATTTTGTAAAAAACTCTTTTTCAGAAGAAGAGAACCAATTGGCAAAAGGTGATGCAGAATCCGCTTTGTAAAATAAGGCATCGTAATATAGAGACATACCATGATACCAACTCATTCTTTTTAAAATAAGCTCATCGTCCCAGCTTTCCTTTTGATAAATGCCGCCTCTTAGTATTACTTTACCAGTAGTCGTCTGGTTGTAACTCTTATAGGTGGCACACCCTAAAAGCCCTAATAAAAACAAAGGGAGGAATTTCATGGGGACTCCTTAAAAGACTTTTCAATCCACTTCTTCATTGTTTCAAATATTTCGGAACGGTCAACTTCATTCCATAATTCATGATAATGTGCAGGATAATGGACAACCTTAGTCAGGCGCTTGTCAATCCCATGAGCAAATAAGGCCGTACTCTCAGGATCAACAACTTTATCATCTCCAGCGATGAGAAACAAACTTGGTATATTTAAATAATAAGAAAGTCCTCGGATACGATGACTTGCCATTACTATTTCTTGCGCCATTTTGGCCGTGATGAATTGCGGAATTAGATTATCACTATCAAAATCATTGGCCCTTTCTGGATCTCGTGTCAGATCCTTGCCTTTATAAATTAACGGCAAGTGGAGTTTCCCGGAGACCTTATTTAGTTTATCCAGAACCGCTTCAGATGAAGCTCCTAATACGAGCTTAGGTCTTATGCACGGGCTTGAAAGTATGATTCCGTGCAGGGGAAAATTCCAGCCATAGGAAGTATCTAGAATACGAGTTAACGAAATAAGCCCACCAAGACTATGGGCGAGAATAATCGTTCTTGTTTCCGAGGAATTTTTTTTCTGAGAAAGTTCTGCAATAAGATTTAGATCATCAACATAGACTTTAAAACTTGGAACATAGGCCCTTACTCCTCCACTTCGTCCATGCCCAACAAGATCCCAGGCCGTAATGGCAACATCTTGACTGAGTCGAAGCATGAATTGGATAAGATCTGTATGCCGCCCAATATGCTCTAATGCTCCATGAACTAAAATGAAGTGAATTTTTGGCCTAGAAGAACCATACTGCCGAACAAATAACTCCGACTCCCCATCTGAAGATGGCAAAGAAAGATCTTGCGAGGAAAATAAATTGAAGAGAGATTTTGCCATTAATTATCTTGAATATATTTTTCAATCGCTTTTTTGGCTTCATCACTTAATCCCTGAAAGCGAAACGAAAAGCCAGAATTTCCTTCAAGAATTCTCACAACAACACCTGAAGCTGCGAAATGGTAATCCGAATTTTCAGGATGGACGTTAATCGTTATTTTATCACCGGCCTGTCCCTGAAAATCATCAACAAGAATCTGCATTCCACCGATGGAAATATCTCGGCAAACACCTTCAAAAAGTTTTTTATTATTCTGAATGAAAAGTCGCGCGATAAAAGGCTTTCTAGCAGCTCCTCTTCTATCGGCTTCCTTAATCTCAGGGGGCAATTCTTGAAACATCTTCTCGTAATCTGGAAGATCAGCAAGAATCATCCATTCCTTCATTCCTGAAGTGAAGATAAAAGATTTTCCGTTAATACGATTTTCTTTAAAAAGTTGCTTTAGCTGGGTGATTGAAAAAGGCCCGTAAATATTTGGAGCTTCTCCTCTATCATTTCCAATTCTAATATGGATAACTCTGGCACTGGGATCAAGGCTCGAAAAACTAAATGGTTTTTCTTCTTGCATCTGAACAGGTGGAACAGGCATAGGTTGAGATTTTATTTCTGAAATTAATTGAAGTTCCGAAACTTCTTTAATTTTCTTCCAATTTTCAAATCCCTTTTTCCAAACATAGTCCTCATCCCTAAGTTCCTGCTTTGAGATCATCTCTGTGATGATTTCTATCCCCACTGGTCCTTGACGATTTCCATTTTGAACGTAATACCAATTATCCACCATAACTTCCTCAAACTATTGAAATAATTATTATGTTCAGTTTACCTCAGCTCAAATTAGATGAGGCTAAATGGAAAATTTTTCCGTCCCCCACCCCATATCTTGAGCTTCTTACTCCACATAAAGACTAAAGTTCGGCCCTGACTCTTCCGAAAGGGAAGCTGAGAACTAATTAGGTGCAATTATGAAAATACTTTGGTCGACTTCTTTTTTTATCCTTCTAATGCTAACGCTTATGAGCTGTGGCAAGGAGCAGTTTGGGACAACTCCGCAAACTCAAGAAAGCCAACCTAATGCCGTTCTTGGCTTCCAACAGGCCTCTTGTTCAAATCGAACTCTGGTTCAGCCTCAAGTTGATATTTTATATGT